>JACQVA010000174.1 GCA_016210005.1 Deltaproteobacteria bacterium
GCCACACCCGCGTTGCCAGCTGTGAGGTCACCCCAATGTACAGCGTGCCGTTCCGTTTGCTGGCCAGGATGTAAACGCAGAACTGCTTGTCCATAGCGCCAAACGCCGAACTGGATTCCCGCTTTCGCGGGAATGACGGCCATAACACCGAACAGGATCAGGGTCGGCACCACGTTACCCACAGATTTGTCGCGCACCTAGTTGGCGTGGCGCCGGCGCGTGGCGTCACCCACCTGACGTTCCTGGCGAGAGCGCCTGCCTCGCGTCAGCCATGCCAGGCCGCAAAGGCACTGACGGCGCCGCGGGCAGCGCCAGCGGGTTGCGGCGGACTTGGTACGCAACTGGCACTTGTCGCAAGCTATGCGTATTGCCACCGCCACTCAGTCGAAGGAGACTATCGCCATGGCCGATCACAGCATGCGTCAACCCGCAGACGTCGACGGCGGACCGATTCTACTGGTCGACGACGATCCCGACGACGTCGAGCTGACGCTGCGGGCGTTGCGTCGCGGGCGAGTGCTGAATCCGGTGATTCGAACCTGGGACCCGGATACCGCACTGCGGGTGCTGCGCGGGGAAGAAGGGACCAACCCGCGCCGGCCAGCGATCAGCTTGGTGTTGCTCGATCTTCATTTGCCCGGCGTGGGCGGCTGGGGTTTGCTCGCAGCGCTCCAAGACGATCCCCAGCTGCGCGGCGTGCCGGTGGTGGTGGTCAGCGGCAGCTGTTCCGAAGCCGAGCGCATCCAATGTGAGCAACACGGCGCGCTGGCGTTCCTGGAAAAGCCCCTCGACGTGTCTAAGCTTCTCGGTGTTATCGGCGACCTAGCCGAAGCCGGCCTCTATCTCGTCCGCCTCGCCGCCTGAGTGCCCGCCGCCTGGCCAGGGTGCTGGTGCCGGGTATTCGCCGCGCCCGAAGCGCGCGCCTGCTCTTGCTCAGAGGGGCCGGTTGCTAAACCGACTGGGCGGCGCTTTCTTCGGTTTCGGCCGCCGCTGTCGCGACTTCGCCGTTGAGTGGGTCGGCGATCAGCTGCTCTTTGTCGACTTGGCCGTTGAGCCGATAAGGCAGTGTGAAACAGAAGCTCGAACCGCGGCCCAGCTCCGAGGCCACGGTGATCTCGCCGCCGAGCAGGCCGACGTAACGGCGCACCAGCGCCAAGCCCAGGCCGAGTCCGCCGTGCGCACGCGTCGAGGTGCCGTCAATCTGACGGAAGTCCTCGAAAATCAGCTTCAGATGCGCGGGCCGAATGCCCATGCCGGTGTCGCTTAGCGCGAACCGCAGCCGGCCCTCGGCGCTCAGGTCGCAGACACTGACGGTGATGCGGCCGCGAGGAGGTGTGAACTTGATGGCATTGGAAAGCAGCTGTTCGATGATCGCGCTCAGCTTGGGGGCGTCGGTTTCGATTGCCGGCAGGTCGGAGGGCACATCCACAGCAATGGTGACGTCGGCCGGCCGCGGCTGGCACACCGCGGCGACCACCTGGCGCACCAGCGTCGGCACCGCGACCGCGGAACGCCGCACCACCACCTGATGCTCTTCCAGCTTGGCGAAGTCGAGCACGTTTTCCATTAGGCGGTGGAGCTTGCGGGCATTATGGTCGACGTGTTCACAGATATCCACTGCCTCTTGCGGCAGCGCTCCGAACTCACCGCTCATCAGCAGGTCGATGTAACCGATGATGATGTTGAGCGGCGAGCGCAGCTCATGCGACATGTTGGCGACGAATTCCGATTTCAGGCGGTTGGCCTCGATCACGCGATGGTAAAGGCGGCGCAGTTGTTGGCTTTGCTGTTCCAACTCGCGGGTGCGCGCGCGCACTTGCGCCGCTAGCTCCTTGGCCCACGCCTCCTGCTCGGCGGCTGCTCGCCGCTCCTGCTTGGTGTTGTCGACGATGTAGCCGTAGAACAGCGCCGCGGCGAAGAAGAACGGCACCCGAATGAGCGAGGCGGCACTCAAAGTCGCAGCCGAGCCGGCTAGTACCAGGCTGGCCGTGCCGATGAGAACCGCGCCGACGGCGAGTAGCCCCAGGCTCTCGCTGATGGCGGCCAGGAACAGCACGAAGAAGAAGAGAAAGAACTCCTGCGAGAGGTTGCCCGACAACAGCACCACCGAGACCCACACCGTGTCGCTGATCAGTATCGGTCCCTGCACCCACCAGCGGAAAAAGTGGGCAATCGGCACCCAGCGCAGCGCCAGGTTGGAGAGCAGGGCGCCGCAGATCAGTGCCACGATGCCCGCCGGCAGTAGCGGCTTCTCGACAACAGCGAGCGAGCCGACGGCGAGGATGAGAACGTACCGGACGACGAGAAAGGTTTGCCGCCGCTCCGCCGCCGGCGCTGCCGCCGGGTTCATGCGACTTGCCGCGCGCTGGTGTCGGCGCCCGCCTCGCTCGCTACCGTGGCCACGGCCAGCGCAAGAGTGAATGTGCTGCCCACACCCGGAGTGCTGCGTACGCTCAGGGAACCACCGAGGAGGTCGGTGTAACGCCGGGCCAAGGGTAAACCGAGGCCCAGGCCCTCGTAACGCCGGTGCAGCGCCCCGTCGAGTTGGCGGAAATCTTGGAAGATGGTCGCCACGTCTTCCGGCCGAATGCCGATACCGGTGTCGCTGACCGCGAACGACAGCTTAGCGGTCGCGGCGTCGAAGGTTGCCGACAACACCACCTCGCCGGCGTGGGTGAACTTGACCGCGTTGCTGAGCAGGTGGCCGAGGATCATCCGCAGCTTGTGGCCGTCGGTGGTGACGACCGGCAGCGCGGGCGCCAACTCGGTGCGCACGGTAATGTAGGCTGGCCGCGGCAGGGTGGCAGGGTCGGTGACATCCCCGGCCAACTCGACCAGATCGACGGGGCCGGGAAACAGCGGCGTGTGACCGGTATCGGCCTTGGCCAAGTCGAGCACGTTAGTGACCATCGCCAGCAAGCGCCGGCCGTTGTGGCGCATCCGCTCCACCAGTTCGCGAGCCGCGTCGTCAATGCTGCCCCAGGTGCCCTGCGCCAACAGGTCGCCGTACCCGAGGATGACGTGCAGCGGGCTGAGCAATTCATGCGAAACGGCAGCCACAAACTCGGACTTGAGCCGACTGCCCTCCTCGGCCTGCTTGTAGAGCGCTTCCATCGCCTCGGCGCGTGCGTTGGCTTCCTGCGTGCGGATTTGCACCAGCCGCTCGAGCTGCTTGGCGACCTCGCGATCGCGCACCAGGCGTTCCCGCTCGCTGCGTGCCCCGTTACCGATGTGGCCGTAAAACAGCGCAACGGTGAAGAAGAACGGAACGCGAATGAGCGACGGGGAGGTCCACACCGACCCTGCCGTGGTGGAGAAGTAGCAATCGACGGCCCCGATCAACACCGCACCAACGAGCGCGGTGGTGAGGCTTTCACCCACCGCCGCCAAGGTCAGGACGAAGAAGTACAGCAGGAAGAACTGCTGGCCGACTTGCCCGGGTAGGGAGAGGCTGTAGGCGATCCACAGGGTGTCGGCAATCAACACCGGAATCTGGATCGGCCAGGAGAACAAGTAGCTCTCCGGCAACAGACTCAGGATCGCATTCGAGAGCAGGGCCCCGACGATCAGGAAGGGGATAGCACGGTCCAGGGCCACGGGGTTGCCCTCGAACAGGATGAGGTAGCCCGCCGCGATGATGAACGCGTACCGCAGTAGAATGAAAGCGCGCTTTCGGCTCAGGCTCTGAACATCGGCCGCCACTAGGCTTTCCCCCTCTTCTTGGTCCTTACTTGCCCATCCCGTCCCGATGTCGGACAGCAAGGCAGATGCCACGTCGGAGCGCGGAGAAGCCGGCTGACTGGGAGGTTGAAGAGCGCATCTAAGCACCGGCAGGGGCGTGGCGACTGGCAACCGGATAACGATGGCGGCGCAATTCGGCGCCCCCGGCATAGGGGCCGTCGTCGGGGTATTTGCCGTGTGGCCGGGTGCCGCGTTAAGGAGCGGCGATGGCCGGCCGGCAGCGATGGCGTCACGTGGCGATGGTCGGGCTGCTCGGCGGCTTGTCCGTGGCCTTGCAGTTTTCGACCTCGGCGCTGGGCTCGATCGACGGTTATTTCCACGCCCGTTATGCGGCGATGCTGTGGCAGGGGGGCGTGAGTGAGTTCCCGCCCGCCTTTCCCTGGTTGCCGCTGACCATCCGCTCGGCGGATCGGTACTACGACCACCACATGCTGTTCCACGTGTTGTTGGCCCCGTTCGCCGCGGTCGAGGTTATACAGGGCACCAAGTGGGCGAGCGCGCTGTTTGGGGCGTTGGCGTTCGCGGCCGTCTACGTTGTGCTGGTGCGCCGCGGTATCGCCCGTGCCGGGTGGTGGCTGGCCGCAATGTTCGCCGTGGCCCCTGACTTCCTCTTTCGCATGCAGATGCCACGGGTGCAGGCACTGTCACTGGTGGTATTACTCGCGGCGCTGGAGCTGGTGCTGGCGCGGCGCTTGGTGTGGCTGCTGCCGCTGGCGGTGGTCTACACCTGGCTCTACGATGCCTTCCCGCTCCTGCTCGCGATCGCGGCCGCGCTGGCGGCAGCCGTAGCGGTGATAGAGCGCCGCGTGGAGTGGCGGGCGCTGGCCTACCCGGCGCTCGGCATCGCCGTCGGGCTGATCGTCAATCCGTACTTCCCGAATGACATCTGGTTCGTTGCCCATCACTACTGGGGGAAGGCCGAGATCGGCGAGGCCATGAACGTCGGCAGCGAGTGGTATCCCTATCCAGTGGCGCAGTGGCTCGGGTGGGCAGGGGCCGCGGCGGTGCTGATGGCCGTTGCCGTACTGGTCTGGCGTACGCGCCGGGAACTGGAGCTGAAGTGGCTGACGCTGATACTGGTGGGAGCCCTCTTCTTCTTTCTGGTGTGGCGCTCCCGCCGTTTCATCGAATACGCGGCCCCGTTCGTGCTGATTGCGGTGGCGGCGGCACTCGACCCTTGGCTGACACAGCGTTTGGCGCACTTGCGCGGGAACTGGCGCCGGCTGCTGGCGTTGCTCATCGTGGTCGGCTGCGGCGCCAGCTCCGCGCTGGCAGTCGTGCGGTTGCGACAAAGACCGGCGCCGGAGCGCTACGCGGGGGGTGCCGCCTGGCTGGCGGCGTACACGGAGGCTGGGGCGATTGTGTTCACTCCTGATTGGGATGACTTCCCGTTGCTCTTCTTCCACAACCAGCGCAATCGCTACGTGCTCGGCTTGGACCCGGCCTACCTGGCGCAACAGGACCCGGCGTTGTATCGGCTGTGGCAGCAAATCGGCCGCGGCGAGGTCGCGCAGCCGTCGCGCTGGCTCGAGCGGTTTCAATCGGAGGTGATCGTGAGCGATCACTCCCACCAGCGCCTGCGGGCCGAGCTCGACGCCGATACCGGGATGGAGCGGGCTTACGAGGATGACGACTGTGTGATCTTCCGCCGCCGGCGCGACGGCAGCCCGGCCCGATGAAGCGGGTATGAAATTGGGATAAGGGAAACGCGATGACTACTTCAGTCCGCAGCTCGAGCCTGATCGAGCGGTTGGTTCGCGCGCTGATTCTGGATCGCACCCTCTACGAAGAGGTCGCTGGCGATCGCGCGGGGCTGTCGCAAGCCATCGGCGTGGTGATTCTCGCCGGGCTCGCCAACGGCACCCGCTTCGTGCCGGCGCTCGGAAACGTGGGCTTGTTGCTGGGCATCTTCGTCAGCCTGGTGAGCTGGCTGATGTTGGGGTTGTTCATTCACGCCACCGGCGCGGGCATCGCGCGCCCGCCACGTCCTTCGTATCGCAAGCTGGTGGCCTGCCTCGGTTTTGCCGACATGCCGGCGGTAGTAACGCTGTTCGGAGCGCTGCCGGTGGTGGGCGATTTCGTGCGCATCATCGTCTGGTTCTGGCTGCTGGCGGCTTGCCTGGTGGCAACCCGCGCCGCCTTCAAAGCATCGTTGGCGCGCGGTGCACTCATCGGCGGACTCGGCTTCGGGGCGTACTTTCTGCTGGGCGTGGTGGTCAGCATCCTGATGCCGTGAGCCGGTGCGGCCGGCGGTCACCGCACCGCACTGCGCGCCTGCTCTGCGCTGTGCTGGGCGAGATGGCCGGTCGTGTTGCCGCCATCTTTCGTCTTTCGGGTGGGCGACAGCGTCAGCGGCTGGCACAGTCGTCAAGATTTGGCTCTCCCTACCGGCGGTATTGCCGGTTCGACACAGGTGGCGCGGAATCGAGGCGGCGCGGCACGAAGGTTGTACAGCGCCGAAGCCGGAAAGGTTGGTGCTGTACCATGCGCACGATCGAGACAGGAACGGTATTGGTGGTCGATGATGTCCCGGCGAACCTCGACATCACCGTCCGATCGCTGGAACGGGAGGGCATCCGCTGCCGCACTGCAACCGGCGGCTTGGAGTGCCTGGATGTGGTTGGCCAGGAACCAATCGACTTGATCCTGCTTGATCTGGGCATGCCGGTGATGGACGGCTGGGCAACACTGGCGGCCTTGCGCGAGCGGCCAGCCGGCCGGAACATTCCGGTCGTCCTGTTCACTTGCCATGATAATCTGTCGAATCGCGAGCGAGCGATGTGCGAGGGGCTGGTGGACTTCTTGCCCCGCCCGGTGTCGCGGGCTCGTTTAGTGCAAACTGTGCGCACCCATCTCGGCGCTCGCGCGCGGGTTAAAGCGCTCGATGCGCTCGACCGCCGCTTGCAGCAGGAAGCCGTGGTCTAGCAGCCCACTGCCTGCCTGATGCGCGACCGGCGAGCGCTTACCGGCCCTCGGCGCGAAACTTCTCCAGCCACTTGCGCCCGGACTCGGGCTCTTCTTTGCCAGGTACCGCAATGCCGCGGTCGACCGCCTCGCGAGTCCGGATCTGACCCAGCCACCGCTTCAGGTTCGGCATATCGTCGATCTCGATGCCGGCCCAGAAGTAGATGCGTACCCACGGCCAGGTGGCGATGTCGGCGATCGAGTATTCGCCGGCGAGATACTCGTGATCGCGCAGGCGGGTGTCGAGGACACGATAGAGCCGGGTGGTTTCGTCTTGATAGCGCTTGATGGCGTACTCGATCTGCTGCGGCGCGTAACGGAAGAAGACGTGCGCCTGCCCCTGCATCGGGCCGACTCCGGCCATCTGGAACATCAACCACTGGAGCACCTCCGAGCGCTGCTTCGGATCACTCGGCAACAACCGGCCGGTCTTCTCGGCCAGGTATATGAGGATGGCGCCGGACTCGAAGACAACCAAGTCATCGTTGTCGTGGTCAACGATGGTCGGGATGCGGCCGTTGGGGTTGAGCGCCAAATACCAAGGCTCTTTCTGCTCGTTCTCGTGCAGCCGCAACGCCCGCACGTTATACGGCAACCCGAGCTCTTCGAGCATGATCGAGACCTTCCAGCCGTTGGGTGTATTGGCGGTGTAGAGATCAATCATGAACAAACCCTTAGCCACTACTCTGGGCCGCAGGGGGCGCGGTCCAGGCGCTAGCGTCCGCGCCCCCTGCGGCCGGGTGTTTGCTCGCCTTACGCCTTGGCGCTCGGCCGGCCCGAAACGGCAGCGTGCCAGCGGGCGAGGTTTTTCTGCTCGGAGGCGATGCGGATGCCGGTGATCCGCCCGAAGTCGATGCCGCAGAGCGCGGTGATATCGGCGATGGTATAGCGCGCGCCGGCGATGAACTCGCGCTCGGCGAGCACCTCGTCCAGCCAGGCGAGCCGTTCGAGCGCTTGTGCGCGGCACGCCTCGCCGTACTCCGGCACCTGCGGAATGCGGCCTTTGAAGAAGGCGTGGGTGTTGCGGAACACCTGCGCGATCGGGATGAAGACCTCGAACTCCATCCGCCGCTGCCACATTTCGACCAGGGCGCGTTCGAGCGCGCCGGTTCCCAGTAGTGGCGGATTCGGATGTAGCTCCTCGAAGTAACGGCAGATCGCTACGCTCTCGGCGATGCAAGTGCCGTCATCGAGTTCGAGCACGGGTACTACCCCGAGCGGGTTCTTCTTGCGAAACGCCGGTGAGCGATTGTCGGCTTTGACGATGTCGACCTGCTCGTAGGGTACCTCGATGCCCTTCTCGGCCAGGAAGATGCGCACGCGGCGCGGGTTCGGAGCGGTCTGACTATCGTAGATCTTCACGTTGACCTCCGCTGCCTTCGACGGCCCCCCGGCCATACCACGCTGCCGCCGCCAGGCAAGGGCGGGGCGATTCGGACTCTGGCCCGCTACTCGAACTGGCCGTGCCGGCCGGCGCCGCCGGCGAAGCGGCGGGCCCCGGCGAGGGTCTCACCGGCGCGGATCACTTCCAGGCCACCGCGGAATTCGTGGCGCAGCGCTTGCTCGATTGAGCGTTCCGCTTGCTCGTAGGCCGAGCGCCGATCGGCGCGCATACAGAGCTGCGGGAAGGCAGCGATCTGCTCGGCCAGGGCTTCGGCGGCCGGCCGCGCTTGGCCGTCGTCAACGACACGATCGGCCAAACCGACGCGCAGCGCCTCGTCCGCACCGACCGGGCGTCCGGTGAGAATCATGTCGAGTGCGCGCCCGAGTCCGACGATGCGCGGCAGGCGCACTGTACCGCCGTCAATGAGCGGCACGCCCCAGCGCCGGCAGAATACGCCGAACTGCGCGCTGCGCTCGGCCACTCGCAGATCACACCACAGCGCCAGTTCCAAACCGCCGGCGACCGCGTAGCCCGCCACCGCCGCGATTACCGGTTTGGTCAAGAGCATGCGGCTGGGTCCCATCGGACCGTCGCCGTCTTCGCGGACCGCCTGCCCCTGTCCCGCTGCCACCGCCTTGAGATCGGCACCCGCGCAGAAAGTACCGCCCTCGCCGAAGAGCACAGCAACTGCGGCGCTCGGGTCTGCGTCGAACTCGCGGAACGCGTTGGCCAATGCCGTTGCCGTCGCTTGATCGACGGCATTGCGCCGCTCCGGGCGCGAGAGCACGACAGTGAAGATCGGACCCTTTCGTTCAATGCGCACAGCCATCGAAATCCACCTCCGGAGCCGAGCCGTTTTGTATGGTACGGAGGGCCACCAGGCAACCGGTTAGAAGCCGTTTGAAAGAAGCGCTCATGCTTCTACGCTGTCTCCACACATCCGATCTGCCGAAAGCTGTACCCGCCTCTTGGCCGCCCGGCGTTGACCCATGGGCAGCCCTCTGGAATGAATGAAGCGATGCGCATCGTCTCCTTCGGCGACATCCACATGTCGGTCGGTACTATCGCGCGGCTGGCGCCGGAGCTGGTCACGGCCGACTTGGTGATACTGTCCGGCGATCTCACCAACTTCGGCGGCGGCGCCGATGCCCAGCCGGTGTTGGACGCAATTGCAGCGCACGCCCGGCAGGTGCTGGCGCTGTCGGGTAATCTCGATCAGCCCGAGGTGATCGACTTTCTGCGGACCGCCGGCATCTGCCTCCACGGCGAATCGCGCCGCTTCGGCGACCTCGGCATATTCGGCTGCGGCGGCTCTAACCTCACCCCCTTTCACACTCCGACCGAATACCGCGAAGACGAACTGGCGGCGTTACTGGCCGCGGCCCATGCCGGTGTTGCCGCGGCGCCGCGCCGCCTGATGGTCTGTCACACGCCGCCGCTGAACACCGCCACCGACCGCATTATCACCGGCGCGCACGTCGGCAGCGCTGCCGTGCGCAAGTTCATCGAGCAGCACCAGCCCGAGCTCTGCATTACCGGCCACATTCATGAATCCGCCGGCGTTGACCGCCTCGGGCGCACCACCATCATCAATGCCGGCGCGCTCAAAGACGGCGGCTACATCCTCGTCACCGACTCGCCCGCGGGATTGAACGCCGAGCTGAAATTCCTCGGGCGCGACTGAGACGCCGCGCCGCTTCTTTCTGACTGCTCACCACCGGAGCTACTCTTCATGACCATTCACCCGATGCGGGTTGACCACGTTTCCATAGCCGTGCGCGATATCGATGCCGCGCTGGCCCGTTTCCGCTCCCTTCTGCCGCTTGCCATGAACGTCGAGAAGCGCCCGGGCTACACCGACGACTTCAACTGGTGTGACTGCTACATCGGCAACTTCAAGCTGGAGCTAATCGAGGCGGCTCGTCCGGGCAGCTTCGTGCACCGCTTCATCGATCGGCGCGGCGAGGGGCTGCACCACTTGTCCCTCGAAACCACGCAGCTGCCGGCGCTGGCGGCGCGGCTGGAACGAGATGGCCTGCGTATCGTTGATCGCTGGAGCGGGGGGGAAAACCACATGACCGCCTTCATCTCCCCGCGCAGCGCCTACGGCGCGCTAGTGCAGTTCTGGCACTCGCCCGAGCTGGCGGAGCCGCAACGACCACGTGCCGCCGCACTGCGGCTGCGCTCGGGCGAGAACATCCGCATGTTCGTCGATCATGTCTCACTAGCCGTGCGCAGCATCGACACCACCCTCGGCTTCTTTCGCCGCTACTTCCCGATCACGCTCGGGCCGGACAAGCATCCCGGCTACGACGGCAGCTTCGCGCTCACCAATTTCTCGCTCAAGGGTTACAAGATCGAGCTGATCGAGCAGCTCCCCGGGCAGCCGCCGGGCTTCGTGGCCCGCTTTCTGGCCAAGCGTGGCGAGGGTTTCCATCACCTCTCGATCGACGTCGAACGCCTGGATCCTTTGCTCGCACAGCTCGAAGCCGAGGGCGTGCGCATCGTTGACCGCGCCGACCTGGGCCAAGGCTACAAGACCGCGTTCATCTCCCCGCGCAGTGCGCACGGCGTACTGATTCAATTCTGGGAGACGCCTATCTTCGACCAGTTGCTCGAACACGCCGCCGGGGCGGGGAATCACCCGAGCGATTGAACGGTCCGCAGCTTCACTACGCGCGGCGGCGGGTGGTCCAATACACCCCGGCCAGCACCGCCGAGCCGCCGGCGGCTTGCGCCAACTCGAATTGCTCGCCCAACGCCAGACGGGACAGCAGCGCCGTGATCACCGGTACCAAGTACACGAAGACGACCGTGTGACTCACGCCCAGCACCCGTACCCCGACCAGAAACAGCTGGCCCGCCAGCACCGACGCCAGCACCGCCATCACCAGAATGCTACCCACGGCACCCGGGCTGGCAGCGGCGAGCTGGGCCCAAGGCTGCTCGCCCCAACCGATCAGCAGCAAGGCCACGCCGCCACAGCTGTACACCACACAGTTGGTGAAGGACGGCGACAGCTGCGCCACCACTCGACGGGAGGCGAGGTTGAACGCCGCCCACATGGCCGCCGCTGCCAATGCCAGCAGGTCGCCACCCGCGAGCGTGAGCTGCCCCAGGTGCCCTAGGTCACCTTTGGTTATCACCAGCACCGCCCCCGCCAGTGCCAGCACCACCCCCATCAGCTGCTGGCGGCGTAGCTGCTCCCCGATCAGCGGCGACAACAAGAGCGTCAAGACCGGGTTGAGCGCCACCAGCAGCGCGGTGTTGGTGGCGCTGGTGCGAGCGAGCGCAGCGAAGAACATCCATTGATACATCAGCCCGCCGCACACCACCATGATCGCCAGCGGCAGCGCCACGGCGCCGAGGCCACGCGGCCGGCCCTCTCGTAAGGCAAAGGGCAGCAACACCAGCGCTGCCGCCACGAAGCGCCAAGTCGCCACCGCCAGCGGCATCATCTCGCCGACCACTATCTTGCCGAGCACGAACGCCAGCGCCCAGGCCACGCTGGAGAACGTCAGGCCGGCGTAAGCCAGCACTTCAGCCTGTGTGCGGCCGGTCGGTGCCGCCGGTATCGCAAGCGTGTTCACCAAGACCCGATACCATCTCGCTCCCGCTGCCGCGAGCAGGGTTCAACGAGAGTTGGACCAAGAGCAATGGCGGCTTTGCCGTGCAGGTGTGCTAGAAAGCCAGCTGCTGGGGAGGGACCGCCATGTACGCTTTCTTGTCGCTCGCCACTCGTGATGTGATGACACGGTCGGTAGTTTACGTGTCGCCGGGGCAATCACTGGCCGAGTTGGAGCAGATCTTCGCCACCCACGAGTTCAACGGCTGCCCGGTGGTCGATGCCGGTGAACTGGTGGGCTTCGTCACCAAGCTCGATTTTCTCAAGGCCTTCCTCTTCAACCCCCGCTCGGTGGTACCGCCGTACGAAACGATCATGAAGAAGACGATTGGCGCGGTAATGACGCCCACGGTGGTGACCGTGCCCGAGGATCGGCCGCTGACCCGCGTGCTGCAGATGATGGTCGATTTGCGCACCAAAGCCTTCCCGGTGGTCGATGCCGGCGGCAAGCTGGTGGGCATGGTGGCGCGCGAGGACATCGCCCGCGCCCTGTGCCAGAGCATCGGGAAGTGACGGGCGTGGCCGGCCAGCGCCCGGGCGCGCGCAGGGCGCCCGTGGAAGTCGAGGCCAAGCTGCTGGTGCCGCAAGCGGCTACCCTGCGCGCCCTGGCGCGGCTGCGGCAGATCGGCCCCTACGTGCTGCGCCCGCGCCGGCGGGTGCGGCCGCATTCGCTCTATCTCGACACCGCCGATCTGGCGCTCGCCCAGCGCGGTGTTGCCCTGCGGTTGCGCCGTCACGGGCGGCAGTGGGAAGCCACCGCCAAGTGGCGCGGGCGAGTGCGCGGCTTCATGCACCAGCGGCCCGAGCTGAGCCTACCGCTACGGGGCACCCCACGAATGCCGTTCGTCCTTCCCGCCGGTCCGCTCGCCGATCGCCTGGCCGGCCTCGTCGGCACCCAGCCGCTGGTGCCCATCTTGATCACCGAGATCCGCCGCCGCCTTTTCGATGTCTTCGTCGAAGGCGGCGGCACGCGGCCGGTGGCTGAGATGGTGTTGGATAGCGTGCGCTTGAGCGTGCCGAGCCGCCTCCGCCCACGCCACGAGTGCTACGACGAGCTCGAGATCGAGCTGGCCCACGGCACGCGCCGGGACGTGCTGCGGTTGGCGCGCTTGCTCCAAGCCCGCTTCGATCTGCCGACCTCGTCCGACTCCAAGTTTGCGCGCGGCCTGGCGTTGCTGCACCGGCGAGTGCTCCGCGGCTGAGCCGAGCGGGCTCGCGCCCCACCTTTACTTATTTCTCCGGCGTTACTAGTATCCGCGGCGCCATGTTTGCACGATTGTTCCCGAGTGAAGGCAAAGGGTTCTTCGATCTGTTCGAGCAACACGCCGCCAAGACCTTGGAGGCGGCCAAGTTGCTGCACGCGATGCTGGCCACGCCGGGTGATCCCGCCGGCCAGGCGCGGCGCATCAAGGAGGTCGAGCACGAGGGCGATGTCATCACCCACCGCGCGGTGGAGACGCTGCACAAGACCTTCGTCACCCCGATCGACCGCGGCGACATCCACCGGCTGATCAGCCGCCTCGACGACATCCTCGATCTGATCGAAGCCACCTCGGAACGGGTATGGCTGTACGGCATCAGCCATGCGGACCAGGACGCCATCCAACTCGCCGAGGTCCTGGTCGAAGCCGTCACGCAGGTGAACCGGGCCATGGCCGGATTGCGCAATCTCAAGGACCGTGACGCCCTGATCCAGATCTGCACCGACATCAATCGCCTCGAGAACGAAGGTGACACCTTGTTGCGCAGCGCACTGGCCCGGTTGTTCAACGGCAACAAGGATCCCGTCAGCATCATCAAGTTGAAGGAAGTCTACGATTTCCTCGAAGACGCGCTCGACCGCTGCGAGGACGTCGCCAACGTCCTCGAGGGCGTGGCTTTGGAATACTCCTGAGCCGCGGCTCGGCACGATTCGTTCACAGGGGCAGTACCGTGGAGGCTGGGCTCGGTCTCGTCATCTTCCTGATCCTCGTCGCGCTCGCGTTCGACTTTATGAACGGGTTCCACGATGCGGCGAACTCGGTGGCGACGATCGTCTCCACCCGGGTTCTCTCGCCCCGCCAGGCAGTGGCATGGGCGGCATTTTTCAACTTCGTGGCTGCTTTCGGCTTCGGCGTGGCGGTCGCTGCCACCGTCGGCAAAGGCGTCATCGATCCCAGCGCGGCGACGCCGCTGGTAGTTTTTGCCGGCCTCAGCGCCGCCATCATCTGGGATGTGATCACCTGGTTCTACGGCCTGCCGACCAGCTCGTCGCATGCCCTGATCGCCGGCTTCGCCGGGGCCGCGGTTGCGGCGGTGGGGCCACACGTGGTGGTGGTGTCGGGTCTGGTGCGAATCTTCGTCTTCATCTTCATCTCGCCAACGCTCGGTCTGCTCATCGGTGTGTCGATGATGACGCTGGTGTTGATGCTGGTGCGCCGCGCCACACCGGCGGGCGTGGACAAATGGTTTCGCCGCCTGCAGCTGGTCTCGGCGGCGCTCTACAGTCTCGGGCACGGTACCAACGATGCACAAAAGACCATGGGCGTCATTGCCGTGTTGCTGTTTACCGCCGGCTATCTCGGCCCGACGTTCTACGTGCCGTTCTGGGTCGTGCTGATCTGTCACGCGGCGATTGCGCTCGGCACCATGTTCGGCGGCTGGCGGATCGTCCAGACCATGGGCATGAAGATCACCAAGCTGCAGCCGATCGGCGGTTTCTGCGCCGAGACCGCCGGCGCGCTCACGCTCATCGGCACCGCGGTGGCGGGCATTCCGGTCAGCACGACCCACACCATCACCGGCGCCATTGTCGGCGTCGGTGCCACGCGGCGCCTGTCGGCGGTGCGCTGGGGGGTGGCCCGCAATGTGGTGTGGGCCTGGATTCTCACCGTCCCCTGCACCGCGGCGATTGCGATGCTGATCGTCGAGTTGCTGCGCCTGTTCGGGTTCTGAACCACGGCTCAATCGCCGAAGGCTTCGAGACCCGCGACCTCAGAGAAGCCAAGGCGCTGCTCGACGAGCTGTCGTAGGGGCGGTGAGATGAGCTGCCCCACATATCCTCAAGCGCTTCGCGGGACGCCCGACCCGCAGCGCGCTCATGCAAGGTGGGCAGCCGGGCGGACACGGCTCACGCCATTGCCGGGCGATACCTACATCGCGTATATACGTCGCAGCAGTAGGAGTCTTACATGAGCGAGCACGCGAAGCTGTTCACAAGCGGTGGAAGCCAGGCCGTGCGATTGCCCAAAGCATACCGCTTCGAGAACCAACGCGAGGTCGTCATTTCCCGGCGTGGCGCCCAGGTCGTTCTCGAACCGACGCGGCGCCGGTGGAGCCGAGCCTTCATCGAGCTGGCGGGGACGGCACCCGATTTCCCGTACCCGGAGGAGCCGCCACCCGCCGAACCCGGCCCCGACTTCGACTGAATGAAGTACCTGCTCGATACCAACGCCTGCGTTGATTACCTCACCGGCCGCTATCCCCGGTTGACTCGGTACATACAGCGATCGGCGCCGGAAGCTCTCTGCGTCAGCGCCGTGGCAGTTGCAGAGTTGCGCCTGCTACGCGGCCTTGCGCCTGGGCGAAGAGCTGCAGCGCTATGGGCAGGATCTCAAACGCCAGCGCGGCCTGAACTTCTCCGTGCGCATCGGTCTCAACTCGGGCGAGGTCGTGGTCGGCACGATCGGCGACGACCGGCGCCAAGAACTACCAGCCGTTCATTCATCTCGATCGCGCCGAGCTGGCGCGCCTCGAGGGCGACGCCGAGACGCGCGTGCGCGAGCTGCGCGCAGCGCACTGGCTGTTCGTGGCGATGAGCACGCCCATCCGCAAGCTGATCGCCGAGCTCTTCGATCCCGCCACCACATACGAGTTCGAGCCGGCCACCCCTCGCGACATCGTCCGCGCGCTCGAACTCGATGCGAAGTTCCGCGAGCTGGGCATTGGGCTGGTGGACCGAATGGTTGCAGCGGTCGCCGAACGGCGCCGTATCCTGCGCGTGCTCACCACTGATCGACGGGACTTCAGCGTCCTCCGCATCGGCAAGCGATTCGACAAGGCGCCGGTGCTGGTTCCATAGTCGGGAATGCGGCGATGCGCTGTCCGCTGCTTGCGGTGAGCACGAGGGCCTTGGGATGAGCTTCCTCGACACCGTGGCCAGGGCGAAGAGCTACCTGCGCGAGCATGGGCGCGTCTCACTCCGTGGGCTGAAGCGCGAGTTCGATCTCGAGGACGACGCTCTCGACGAGCTCATCGCTGAGCTCGTCGACATCCAGCAGGTCGCGGCGCGACAAGGCAAGGCTATCGCGTGGATGGGCGGCACGGTGCAAGCCGGCGAGGCCGAACCGGTAGCCGCTTTGCCCGCCTCTGCACCGACGCCCAGTGCCGAGGCCGAGCGCCGCCAGCTGACGGTGCTCTTCTGCGACCTCGTGAGCTCGACGGAGCTCGCCTCCCGCCTCGACCCCGAGGACTGGCGCGAGGTGGTGCGCGGCTACCAAGAGCGCGCTGCCGAGGTTGTTCAACGGTTCGACGGCCACGTGGCCCAGTACCTGGGCGACGGAGTGCTGGTCTACTTCGGCTGGCCGCGGGCGCACGAGGACGACGCGGAGCGGGCGGTGCGGGCCGGCCTCGGTATCGTGGACGCGGAGGTCCGGAGCAACGCGCTGCCACGGGAGAAGCACGGCGTGGAGATTGCGGTTCGAATCGGTATCCACACCGGACCGGTGGTCGTGGGCGAGATGGGCGGTGGCGCCCGTCGCGAGACGCTCGCGATGGGCGATACCACGAACGTAGCCGCACGCCTCCAGGGGATCGCCGAGCCCAACTCGGTCGTGATGAGCGCGGCTACGCTTCGGCTCGTTTCGGGGATCTTCCTCACCCGAGACTTGGGCGAGCGCGAGCTGAAGGGCCTCGGGCCCGTACACGCCTACGAGGCGGTCCAACCCAGTGGCGTGCGGAGCCGGCTCGACGTGGCGGCCGCTCACGGCCTGACACCGCTCGTCGGCCGCGAGCAGGAGCTCGGTCTCCTCGAGGATCGCTGGGCACAGGTCGTCGAGGGCCGCGGACAGCTCGTGCTCGTCTGCGGCGAGGCCGGGATCGGGAAGTCGCGCCTGGTGCAGGCGTTCCGCGAGCGTTTTCCCCATCGGCTGCACACCTGGCTCGAGTGTCGAGCCAGCCCCTACACGCAGGACAGCGCGCTGTACCCCGTGCTCGATCTCCAGCGCGCCGCGCTGGCCTTCCTGCCGAGCGACACACCGGAGCGGAAGCTCACCAGGCTCGAGGCCGGCCTCGAGCTAGCCGGGTTCGAGCTCGCCACGGCAGTGCCCATCTTTGCCTCCTTCCACGGGCTCCCGCTGTCCGCTCGCTACGCGGCACCGAACCTGAGTCCCGAGGGCCTCCGGCTGAAGACGCTCAAGCTCCTGACGGAGTGGCTGCTCCGCCTCAGCCGGCAGCAGCCGGTAGTCCTTCTGGTGGAGGACCTGCACTGGATCGATCCCTCCACCCTCGAGATCCTGGGCAGCATCCTCGAGGAGACGCCCGCGGAGCGTGTGCTGATGCTCGTGACGTACCGGCCGGACTTCGAGCCGCCCTGGGGTGCGCGCAGCAACCTGACGCCGATCCTCCTGTCGCGCCTCACGCGCCCGCAGCTCGTCGACCTGATCCGCAAGGCGGCGCGCGGCCGTGCCCTGCCCGACGCCTGGCTCGACGGGATCGTTCGTCGGAGCGACGGCGTCCCGCTCTTCGCCGAGGAGCTCACCCGGGCCGCCCTCGAGTCCCGGACTCCGGGCCCCGAGAAAGGTGACAGCCCGGAGCTCGACATCCCGGAAACCCTCCAGGACTCGCTCATGGCCCGGCTCGACGCCCTCGGCCCCGTGAAGGAGCTGGCACAGCTCGGATCCGTGCTGGGCCGCGAGTTCAGCTACGATCTGCTGCTGGCCGCCTCGCCCATGAACGAGGACGAGCTGCGGCGCGTCCTCGACTTGGCGGAGAAGGAGGAGCTCTTCTATCGACGCGGCACGCCACCGAAGGCCAGCTACCTGTTCAAGCACGCGTTGCTGCGCGACGCTGCCTACCAGTCGCTGCTGCACCACGCGCGGCGCCGCGCCCACAGGCGAGTCGCCGAGACGCTCGTCGACCACATGCCGGAGGTGACACGGGAGCAGCCCGGCCTGGTGGCGCATCACTTCGCCCAGGCGGACGACGCCGAGAAGGCCTTGCCCTACCTCCAGCGGGCAGCAGAGGAGGCGGCCGCGCGCTCGGCCAACGCGGAGTCGGTTCGCTACTTCGAGCAGGCCCTCGAGCTCGTCGAGCAGCTTGGCGACACGCCGGAGCGCAAGCGACGCGAGTTGGTCCTACAGGTCGGAATCGGAGCACCCTTGCAGCTCGTATACGGCTACCGCACGCCGGCGACAGAGCGAGCTTACCACCGCGCCCTCGAACTCTGCCGCGAGGTGGGAGACACGGCACAGCTCTTCCAGGCGCTCTGGGGCCTCTACTCCTTCCATCTGGTGGGGAGCGACCTGGACATCGCATCCAAGCTGGGCGGCGAGCTGCTCGCCGTGGCGCAGCGCGAAGGCGACGCCTCGCTCGAGAACCTGGCCCGCCTGGCCATGGGTGTCCCGGTCTTTTTTGGCGGTGACTTCGAACGAGCTCTGGAGCATCTCGAGAGATCCATCGCTCTCTACGACCTACAGCGCGATGGTCACGGCGCCTACCGGTACGGACAGGACCCCGGCGTGATGGCCATGCCGTTCGCGGCCTTCTGCCACTGGTTCCTGGGCCGTCCCGAGCGGGCCCTCGCGCTGTCCCGCGACTCCCTCGCGCTGGCCCGGACCGTCGGACATCCCTACACGACCGCCCTGGCGCATGCCTACGCCGCGCTTCTGCACCACCTGATGCGCGACTGCCAGCGGGCTCTGGAGCTCGCCGAGGACACGGTGGCCATCGCCACCGAGCAGGCGTTCCCGCTCTGGCGAGGCTTCGGGGCCGTCTCGCGTGCCCGTGCGCTCGCCGAGCTGGGCCGTCCCGAAGGCTGCGTCGAGACGATCCAGGCTGGGCTGGCCGACGTCGCCGCAACGGGAACGGTGGCGGGTGGCCCCATATTCGTCGGCTTCCTGGCCGAGACGCAGGAGCTCGCGGGCCGGCGGAGTGACGCCCTGGGCGCTCTCGAGATGGCGCTGGGCCTCGCCGAAACGACGGGCTGCCGCTACTGGGACGCCGAGCTCTGGCGGCGCAAGGGAGAGCTGTTGCTGGCCACCACCGCCCCGCCCGCCGAGGGGGAGCGGTGTCTCCACAAGGCGCTCGAGATCGCCCGTCGGCAGAGGGCGAGACTATTGGAGCTCCGGGCCGCAACATCTCTGGCTTGCCTGTGGCAGCGCCAAGACAAGCGCGAGGAGGCGCGCGAACTCCTCCAGCCCGTCTACGATCGGTTCACCGAGGGCTGCGAGACGCAGGACTTGAGGGACGCCAAGGTGCTGCTCGATGAGCTGTCGCCGGGGCGATGAAATGAACTCAGCATGTGGCCGCAAGAATCGTGCGGGAGTCCGGTTCTGCGAGGAATGCGGTACGTGTCTGGCGCGGCGGTGTGGGAGCTGTGGGCGGGCGGTTCGCTCAGGGTGTGCGCCGTGTCGGTTTGCGGCGCCTGCGTGTCCGCACCAGCCGCTCCGCGTCAGCAAGGTCCTGCAAGCGGCCCGTGGCGCGCTTGTTGGCGAGGAAGTCGGCCCGCCCAAGCACGGCAACCGAAACATCGTCAAACGTCGCCCGCAGGCGGCGTGGCCAGGCACGAGCGAACACGGCGAGCGCATATGCCCCGACAATGAGGAAGCGGACATCATGGTCGGCGAACGCGCGCAACAGATCGCGAAAGCCTGCGGCCACGTCGATCTTCCCGCCACCCATGCAACCTCCACTGGTGAATGCTCAGCCAGAAAGCGAGGGCCAGTCGCTCATCGATCGGCACTTGGTCCCAGTAGGCGTCGTCGGCCGCCTCGATTTCCGTGGCTTCGGGAGTGTTTGGACGCACGACCCGCCCTGATGCTCTGGTTGATCGCCGTGCCCGCGCCGCGCGATTCACAGCTCGCAGCGGTCAGCTCTCAGCCAGAGGAGGAATGAACCAATGATTCAGACCTGCTCAGCCTGTGGCCACGAGAATCGCGAGACGGCGAAGTTCTGCGGCAAATGCGCCGCGCCGCTGGTGCGTGAGGTGACGTGTCACGGCTGCGGCGCGCCGAACCCATCCGCGCAGAAGTTCTGCGACGCGTGCGGCGCGAGGCTGGATGCCGGGAGCGCCCGCGGCTCGCCCGCTGGGATGGGCGGCGGACGGGCCGTCCGCGCTCTCAGCAGTTACACTCCCCGCCACCTCGCCGACAAGATCCCTGGGGAAGTTGACAGTCGACAGTCGAGAGTCGACAGCCCCCGCTCCTACACGCCCCACCATCTTGCGGAGAAGATTCTGAACAGCCGCGCCGCCCTCGAAGGCGAGCGCAAGCAGGTGACTGTGCTGTTCGCCGACGTGAAGGGCTCGATGGAGCTGGCGGAGCAAGTCGATCCGGAGGAGTGGCACCGTATCCTGGATCGCTTCTTCCAAATCCTCACGGATGGCGTGCATCGCTTCGAAGGGACGGTGAACCAATACACCGGCGACGGCATCATGGCCCTGTTCGGCGCGCCGATTGCGCACGAGGATCATGCCCAGCGCGCCTGCTACGCGGCCTTGCGCCTGGGCGAGGAGCTGCAGCGCTATGGGCAGGACCTCAAGCGCGAGCGCGGCCTGAACTTCTCGACGCGCATCGGTATCAATTCGGGCGAGGTGGTGGTCGGCAAGATCGGCGACGACCTGCGCATGGACTACACGGCCCAAGGCCACACCGTGGGTCTCGCGCAGCGCATGGAGCAGCTGGCCGATCCCGGCAAGGCGTACCTGAGCGAGCACACCGCGCGGCTGGTGGAGGGGCTCTTCCGTCTCGGCGACCTGGGGCGGTTCACGGTCAAAGGCGTGCACGACCCCCTGCGCGTCTACGAGCTGCAGGGGGTCGGGCCGTTGCGCACGCGCCTCGAGGTGGCCGCCCACCGCGGCCTGTCGCGCTTTGTCGGGCGGCGCGAGCAGCTCGAGCAGCTCAGGCAGGCGTGGGA
>JACQVA010000175.1 GCA_016210005.1 Deltaproteobacteria bacterium
CCGTCATGCCCGCAATCCTTAGAGCCTGCCCCCGCGAAGGCGTGGGGCGGGCATCCAGGGGCGGTGGGGCTCCGGATGGATTCCCGCCTTCGCGGGAATGACGGAGGGAAATCTGCGCGCGACGCCAAGACTTTCGGCCATAGTAGTAAAGAGGGCGCCGCGGTGAGACGCCGAGCCAGCATGGTGAAGAAACCTTGTCGCACAAAGGGCTTTTGCCGCGCCTCCGGAGTGCCACCGGGAATGCCCCCTCCGTGCGGGTCCTCTGTGCACTCTGTGCCGCTGTGGTTGGATTTCGATTTCTCTTGCAGGAATCAATACGGTCGAAAGCCGAAGTCGCGGACTTTAGACCCGGTGTGGCGTGTGGTAGGGTCGCGCCGTGGCTGAGCCGACAATGCGCCACATCGGGGTGGTGGTAAAACGCGGGCGTCCGCAAGCGGCCGCGCTCGGGCGTGAGCTGGTCGCTTGGCTGCGCCAACGCGGGCTCAGTGTGCTCATAGATGCCGAAAGCGCCCCGGAGCTGTATGACGGCCCCGGTGTGTCGAAGGCAGAGATCGCGGCTGCGGCGGATCTCATCGTCGTGCTCGGCGGCGACGGCACGCTGCTCAGCATCGCTCGCTGCGTTCACGAGCGCGCGGTGCCGGTGCTGGGCGTGAATCTCGGCGGTCTCGGTTTCCTGACTGCGGTCACCTCCGAGGAACTCTTCTCGGTGCTGGCCGACGTCCTCGCCGGCAAGTTCAGCGTCGATCAGCGCATGACCCTGTCGGCCACCTTGCACCGCAAGGGCATGCCGATGGGCAGCTACCATGCGCTCAACGACGCGGTCATCAGCAAGGGTGGCGCGTTGGCTCGCATCATCGATCTGGAAACCCGTGTCGACGGTGCCTGCGTCTGCACCTACAAGGCCGACGGTCTGATTGTTTCCACCCCCACCGGCTCGACCGCGTACTCGATGTCGGCGGGCGGGCCGATCGTCTATCCCTCGCTCGGGGTCATGGTGCTCACGCCCATCTGCCCGCATACGCTGACCAACCGCCCGATGGTGCTGCCGGATACCTCGACCGTGCACATCACCGTGCGTTCGGAAACGCACCAGGATCTCGTCATGACGCTCGACGGGCAGGAGGGCTACCCGTTGTCGAACGAGGATGTGATCGAGATCCGCAAAGGTCCCGGGATGGTGGCGCTGGTGCAGTCACCGGCCCGTGACTACTTCGACGTGCTGCGCCAAAAGCTGCTCTGGGGGGAGCGGTGAAGCGCTCGATGCCTGGCGCTGCGCCCAGCCGGTGCAACGCCCGGCAGGTTGCGCCGTAGAGCCATGCTGCGCGCGATCCGCATCGCCAACTTTGCCATCATCGACGAGCTGGCACTGGAGTTTGCCCCGGGGCTGAACGTGCTCACGGGCGAGACCGGCGCGGGCAAGAGCGTGATCATGCAGGCGCTGGGGTTGCTCTGCGGCACGCGCGGATCGGCCGATCTGATTCGCACCGGGGCGGAGGAAGCCGAGATCGAGGCGGTGTTCGAGCTCTCGGCTGAAACCCAAGCGGCCGTTGACGCGCTGGGAATTCCGGCCGGCGACGAGCTCAGCGTGCGCCGGCTCATCAGCCGCTCGGGCAAAGGCCGCATTCATCTTAACGGCAGCTTGACCACGCTCGGCGTGCTGGCGCAGTTGGGCCTGCGGTTGCTGCACATCTACGGCCAGCACGAGTATGCATTGCTGCTGCACAGCGATGCCCACCTCGAACTGCTCGACGACTTCGGGCGGCTAGGCGGACCGCGTGCCGAGTTTGCCGCCGCCTATAACCACTTAACTGCCGTTCATCACAATCTGTTGGCGCTCACCCGCGGCGGGCAGGCGGCGCGGGAGCGGGCGGAGCTGCTGCGCTTTCAAATCGCCGAGCTCGAGGCGGCGGCACCGTTGGCGGACGAGGAGACGCACTTGCAGCAGGAACGCGAGGTATTGCGGCACGCCGAGCAGCTGAGCGCGGCCTGCAGCGCGGGCGAGGCGGCGTTGTATTCCGGCGATGAGGCCGCCGGCGGCGTGGTGGCACGTGTGCTCAGCCAGCTACGCGAACTGGCGCGGATTGCTCCGGAACTGGGCGAAATCGCCGCCCTGCTCGAAGCCGCACACACCCAACTCGACGAGGCCGCGTTGCAGCTCCGCTGCTACGCCGGGCGTATCAGCCACGATCCCGAGCGGCTCGCCGCGGTCGATGAGCGACTGGCGCTGCTGCGCCGCCTCGGGCGCAAGCACAATTGCCGCGCCGATGATCTGGCGGCGCAGCTGGCGGCGTTGCACGCCGAACTGGCACAACTCACCGCTGCCGGCACCGACCTCGAGTCGGCGCAGCAGGCCGTCACCGATGCCGCGTGCGCCGCGTGGCAAGCGGCACGCGGCCTCTCCGCCGCCAGGCGCGCGGCGGCCGCCGAACTGGCCCGGCGCATGCAGGCCGAACTGCCGAGTCTTGGAATGGAGGGCGCACGCTTCACCACCGCCTTCGCTTGCGAGTTGGGCAAGGGCGAGCCGGCGGCGGCAGACCCGTTCGTGCTGGGCGAGGCCCGGCTGAGCGAGCGCGGGGCGGACCGCGTCGAGTTCCACCTCAACGCCAACCCGGGGGAAGAGCTACGCCCATTGGCCAAGATCGCTTCCGGCGGCGAACTGTCGCGCATCATGCTCGCGCTCAAGGTGCTGACCGCGGGCGCGGGCGAAGTCGACACGCTGATCTTCGACGAGGTCGATACCGGTATCGGCGGCAGCGTGGCCGAGGCCGTCGGGCGCCGCCTGCGCGCCCTGGCGCGGGCGCGCCAGATTCTCTGCATCACCCACCTGCCGCAGATCGCGGTCCACGCCGACCACCACTTCGCGGTGGAGAAGCGGGTGCGCAAGGGCCGCGCCGTCACCGGCGCCAAGTCACTGTCATCCGACGAGCGCGTCGCCGAGCTGTCGCGCATGCTCGGTGGCACGCTGGCCGGCCGCGAGGCCGAGCGCTACGCCCGCCGCCTGGTACAGGAGGCGCAGAAAGGCTCGGGGGCGTAAGCGCTACAATTGAGAGCCTGTGAGGAAATCAAAGAGGTGCCCGCGGTCGCGACGAAGTGCGGCGGGAGCACCGCTCCCGCCCTCAAGATTCGGAAGGCGGAGCGAAGGCATCACTGTTGAGGGGTGGAGCATTGCTCCACCCCCGAGTTCTTCACAGTCTCCGCGGTTCGCATCGCCAATCGAAACGCGAGTACAGGGTGGACCAACACCGGACCGGCACCCGACGCCCGACGAACTCCTTCATCCCCCGCACCCGTTCAGGGCGTGGTTCACTCCTGCCACCAGTTCCTCGACGGTCACCTCGGCGTCATTGTTGGTGTCGAACACCGGGCAATCGGCCAGCGGGGCGTAGCCGAGCGCGATGTTCACCCCTTGCACCAGTTCCTCGACCGTGACCTCGTTGTCGCTGCCGCAGTCGCCGGTGCACCAGGCCAGGTGCACCGCAAGGCGCGTTGTTTGGCCGCGGGTTTCGGAGCTGCTGAGGATCACCTCGCTCGTATAGCGCCCCACGGCTAACCCAGTCGCATTGCAACGGATGGTGACATTGGCAGGTGTGCTGCCGCCAGTGCACTGCTGGCCGTCGCATTGCGGACCGATAAGTTCCACCCAACCCACGGGCCGGTTAGCGATCCACGAAATCGGGGATGGCGGGATGTGACTGTTCGTGATTTCCACCGAGCTTCCCTCGCCGGGCAGACAGGTGATCGCGGTGGGCACAGCGGCGAGCTGGTGTGCGCACTCGTCCCCGCCGATGGTATTACATTTTACCACAGCTTGTTGTGACAAGACTTCGACAGCGATCGAGGCGCCGGCCTTCCGCTGGGGCTCGTCGTAGTAAACGTCCACGGTAACGGTATGCAGCCCGAGGCTGAGCGGGCAGCCGCTCTCGCAGGTGGGGATGTTCGGGGACGACCTGCCGGTGGCCACCACGACTCCTTCGGCGAGCCACTCGATGCGCTTGACGCGGTTCGTCGCCAGCGAGCCGCGGCAGTCGGCTACACTGGCATCCAACGGCAGCGTACCGTCTGCGAGGGTGACGATTGGGCCTGGGGCGCCGTTGATCTGGACTGTGAGCGGGCAATCGGGCAGCGCGCCGTAAGCGGCTTCGGCGCTTCGGCTGGTGTGAATGCCGTCAGTGGCGAGGACGCGGAAGCGTGGCTGACTGCTCGGCCTCAGGTTGCGCAAGTCGATGTCGACGCTGGTGTCGGTGAGATTTTGCTCGATGGTTTCCCAAGTGTCGCCGTTGTCCGCGCTGTACTGCACGTTGAAGAAGAGGTCGTCACCGTCGGCATCGTCGGCTTCCCAGGTCAACATGATGGTCTCGCCGCCTGCCGCGGCAGAGCCACCGTCTGTCGATAGAATATGCACGCTGGGCTCAGTCAGCCCGGCGCTCACCGAGTGCAGCAGGCCGCTCGGTCCCGTGATGTCGACGCGCGTCGTACCCGCCACGTAGGGCACCAGTTCGTTGATGAAAAGCAATTGCGTGTCGTCTTCCGTGGCGGCGCTGTCGGGCGTGAACGCATAGGTCTGCAGCGGGCCGCTGTCGTCGCGCAGCACGATGGTGTAGTCGCCGGGAACAGCAGGCTTCACGTCCAGTGCGTTGGAAACAACGAAGAGCGGTTCGAGGTGCGCGCTTGTCCCTTCAATCGTCCCGACCACGAGCAAGCGATCGGCGAGACCTCCCCCAACCCCCTCCTTGGCAAGGAGGGGGCGAGAGCCGACTCCGGAATTGTCCTCTCCCCGCATCGCCGCGGGGAGAGGATTAAGGTGAGGGGTCCTACCAAGCAGTTGGCGGGGAGCGGGGGCGGATTCGTGTGCCACTGCCGCACTCGTGGCGCCTGACTCGCTCCGGAACGCACCCAGCAAGCCCTCGTACGTCACATCGCTGACCCACAGATACGAGCGCAAGCTCATCAAGTCTTTCCACGCCGGCTCGTACAGCGCTCGCGTGGTGACGTCGAAGCCGTACATCGCCGCGTCGCCGCTGAGCACCGGGCTGATGCGGCCGTCGGTGTACGGCTCTGTGTGATCGCGACCCCAGGTATGGGCGAGCAGGTGAGCGCCGTACCAATCGCCGTAGGTGCCGTCGGTGTCCCAGGCGAAGGCCGGAATCAGGTCCGGCATGCCGGTGGGCCCCGCGGCGACGACGCCGGCAGCGCAGCCGGGCATGAGGCCGCGGGCATCGTAGACCATGCCGTAGTAGCGGGCGTTCGCGGGGATGTCGTAGCCGGAGGCGAGATCCCAGAGGCGTTTGGCGGCGAGGTAGGCATTGACCTCGCTACAGCTCGGCATGCCGCGGCCGGCGAAGTAAGTGCGTTCGATGACCTGCAAGTCGCTGATAGGGAAGGCGCGTTGCAGCCACGAGGCGAGCTGCGTGCGGTCGAGATCGTCGGGGTTGTAAGTCCGCCCGGCTTCCTCGTAGCCGACGCGATAGAGCACGAGAGTCTGCGGCGGCACGTCCTCGAAGGTCACTGAGGCGGAAGCTTCGTTGTTCGCACGATTCGCCTCCGTCGGATCGTCGTCCGGGTTCAACTCCGCCGTGAGCGCGACCGTGCCGTCGAGGAAGTCGCTGGGCAGAGCAAACAAGAAAGCGTGATCAAGCACCGCACGATTGGGCGACGGGCGGACGGTGATGTGACCACTCGGATTCAGCGGCACCAAAAAGATCGGCTCCTCCGCTCCACGCTGCACCCGCAGCCGCGCGGTGGTCTGGTGCTCGCCGGTGGTCGAGTGCACGTGAAAGCGGACGAAGGTGCGCTTGTTGGCGACCAGCGGGACGGAGTTGTTGAGGTCCTGCACCGACTGCACTACCTCGAGCTTGTCAGCGAGAAGGTCGAGTGCCGGTGTGGGCGTCGGGGTTGGCGTCGGCGTGATCGTGCGCGTGGCGGTGAACGTGCCCGTTGGAGTTGATGTTGCTGTTGCGGCTCGTGTCGGAGTCGCCGTCGGAACGAGCGTCTTGGTTGAAGTGGGCGTGGGCGTGACGGTCGCCGTCGGCGTGGAAAGGGATGAACGGCAACACACGGCACCGGTGGTGACACCCGGTTTGAATTGGCACGCAGTCCCGGAGGTGAAGTCCGTACAACACGCAGCGTCGATGCGACCACTAGCGAGGCAGCTCGATGTATTAGGCATCCGATCGGGGCAGCTCGAACCCACCGCGGCCATGTCGTCGTAGTCGCTGGTGCCGAGGCAGTCGCGACAGCTGTTGTTGTCGTTGGCGGCATTGAATGCGAAACAACCCGTGAACGCCGTCGCGGCTTCAAACGTGATGGTTCTGATCTGAGCGCTATTTTTCGTGCACACATCCCATCCGGGCGCGCAAAGAACCGCACCGTTGGCCACATGGCCGGTCCAGCCGCCTGAACATGCAGCGATGTCGGGGAACTGTGCGGTGTCGGTCAATCCCTCGCGCGTTCCGTCGGCGCAGCCGACTTCGACGTTCGCGTTTGGCGTCGGCGTCGGCGTGCTGGACGTCAGGTTGTCGGTGTCCTTCCGGTGAGCATGCATGCGCGCTGACGTCGCGTTCGACTAACCTCCCCGGCCATCTCGACGAGAGGAGGATGGTCGAATGGCAAGGGAGAACAGCGCAACGCAGGGACTGGCACGACTGAGTGAGCTGCGGC
>JACQVA010000176.1 GCA_016210005.1 Deltaproteobacteria bacterium
GACGAACGCTCGGTTGAAGTAGGGGCTCCATTTGACCAGGAACAGGCCGATCACCGCGATAATCAAAAGGGTGCCGATTCCGATCAACAGCTGCCGACGCCGTGCGACGCCGACAGCCGAAGAAGAAGTGAACGTCGCTTCCATGCCTTCTCCTTAGCAAATCACAGCGAGAATTGAGAAGCGCTGCCAGACTTCCGAACACGCAGGCGAATCGATAGGAGTGGGATGGGCTTTCATGGTCGCAGGCGCTGACCTGCGCCAGTAGCCTCCGGTCGGATGACCACCCACTACATATGTGAAGTCCGACGCGTGATCAGTCTACCGAACCCGCATGAAGTGGAATAACATTATGCAGAATCTGCATAGGTGATCTGCCGTGGACGTCGAGCAGCTGCGCAGTTTCGTCGCGGTCATCCGACGCGGGAGCTTCAGTCTCGCGGCGCGTGACCTGCACCTCAGCCAGCCGACGGTGAGCCGCCACATTCAGCGATTGGAACGCGAGCTTGGCACCGACCTCGTGTACCGCGGCATCACCGGCGTGACCCTGGGGACAGAACAGGTCAACATCATCGCCCACAACACCTTGCGCATTCCCGGGCATTTTCACACCACGGTGGCGGGCGGCACCTCGCTGGCGTTCATGGGGCTGTGCTACTACGCCGTGCCGCTGATCTTCCAGCGCGAGTATCCGGCCCGCGCCCTGGTGCGCTGGCAGCCCTATCTGTTCGGCGCCGGCATGGCGCTGATGGCGGTCGGCATGGCGTTCGCCGGCTCGGCGGGCGTGCCGCGCCGGCACTGGGACATCGAGTTCACCGGCTCGAAGTTCTCCATCGGCTTTGATGCGGCGACCCACGTGTTTTTGGGGCTGCTCGGCTTGGGTGGAGTGCTGGCGTTCACCGGCTTGCTTCTGTTTGTACTGCTAACCGTTAGTGCGGTGTTCTTCGGCCGCCGCTGCATCGGCCGGCCGATGACCGCGTGGTAGGAGCGGAGGAACGATATGGCCAATCAACCGAAGGCCGCTGAGCTAATTCGCGACGAGTCACTCCGCCACGACGCCGACCACCACGCCCCCGGCACGCTGGTGTTGGCGCTGGTGTTCTTGCTGTCGTTCGCGGTCTACTTCTTCGCCAACTGGAAGACGCTCGCCGATGTCTGGCACGTCCGCTAGTTATCCGGCGCCGCTCGGCGCGGTGCACGAGTTCTTCGCCGGCTGGCGCTTTCCCGCCTTCCTGCTGTTCGCGGTGTTATTTGCCGGGGTGGGCTTCGCCGTCATGCTCGCCATTCCCGCGGGTGACACCGCCCTGGCGCAATTCGCCGAGGACTTTCGCATCTGGTGTTTCGGCGCCCAGGGGGCAACCGGAGCGGCGCGCTCGAGTTTCGTGACCGCCTTTGCACTGCAGCCGATTCTGCTGGCCGCCATCACCCTGGCGGTGTGGTGGACTCCGTTGCGCGAGGTGGCGCGGCGGCCCTGGGCATTACTACCCTGGGCAATCGCCGCGCTCGTGCTCATCGTCGCACTCGCGCTCGGGTTCACCGCCTCGCGTGAAGCCGAGGCGCCCGGGGCTGAAGAGTTCCCGGCCGAGGACTTGCGCACCGAACAGCTGGCCGCCGCCTTCGCCCTGATCAATCAGGAGGGGACCCCGACCGGCCTGGCCGACTTGCGCGGCCGCGTCGGTCTGCTGACGGCGGTGTACAGTTCGTGCGGCTACACCTGCCCGATGATTCTGGCGCAAACCAAGCGCGTGCTCGCTGCGCTCACGCCCGCCGAGCGCGCCGGCTTGACCGTGATGGCCGTCACGCTCGACCCGGAGCGTGACACCCCGGCCACGCTCGCTGAGATGGCGCAGCTGCAGAAGGTGTCGGCGCCGAGTTTCAACCTCTTGTCGGGTGAGCCGGCGACGGTGAATCGAGTGCTGGACAGTTTCGGCTTCGCGCGTACGCGCAACCCCGACACTGGTGTGATAGATCATGCGAACCTCTTCCTCGTCCTCGACCGCGGTGGCCGCATCGCCTACCGCTTCAGCCTGGGCGAACGACAGGAGCGCTGGCTCTTGTCCGCCATCAGACTCCTCCTGCGCGAAGCCCCGCCCAGCTGAGCCGCCGCCCGCGCGCGTCGCTGACGCCGGCCCCGAGCAACCGGTGCGGGGCGCGCGCGTGCTGCGGGCAGTCGAAGGCGTGTTCCTGCGCCTCGATCGCCGCGTCGAGACGTTGCTGCCACACCGGCTCAACCCGCTGGCCCACACCGGCGCCATCGCCTTTCTGACGCTGCTAGTGGCCACGGTCTCGGGCGTGGTCTTGCTGCTCTGGTACGTGCCGACGCTGCACTCGGCCCACTCGTCGGTGAGCGCGATGAGCCCGCTCAGCCTAGCGGGGCTGATGCGGGCGCTGCACCGCTACAGCTCCGACGCCTGCATGCTATTCACCCTCGCCCACGGCCTGCGCCTGCTGGCGGCCCGGCGCTTTGCCGGTGCGCGCTGGTTGGCTTGGGTCACGGGCGTCGGGCTGCTGGGAATACTGTGGCTGGTCGGCTGGAGCGGCTACTGGCTGGTTTGGGACGAGCGCGCGCGGCATGTGGCTGTGGGCACGGCCAAGTTGCTCGATCTGGTACCGATCTTCGCCGATCCGCTGTCGCGCTCGTTCTTGGCCGACATCAGCGTCAACCCGCTGTTGTTCTTTATTGTGTTCTTCTTTCACATGTTGGTGCCACTGGCCGGCGCGGTAGTCCTGTGGCTGCACCTGGCGCGGGTTTCGCGCTCGCAGTGGCTGACCGCACGCTCGGTCATGGGTTGGAGCGCGGCTGCAATGCTGCTGCTGTCGGCTTTGCTGCCGGCCGACACCGGACCGGCGGCGCACATGACCGCAGCCCCCCGGCCTTTCGCCATGGACGTGTGGTACCTACTGCCGCTGTGGTTCACCGACCGCTGGTCTGGCGGCGGGCTGTGGCTGTTGACCATCGGCGCCGGGGTGTTGGCGATGAGCCTGCCATGGCTGCTGGCGCGCGGCGCCGCGGCCGTGGTCACGGTGGACCTGTCGCGCTGCAACGGCTGCACGCTGTGCGAGCAGGACTGCCCCTACGGCGCGATCAACATGGTGGCACGCACTGACGGGCGCGCGTTTTCATCGCAGGCCGAGGTCAACCCGGCGCGCTGTGTCGGCTGCGGCATTTGCGCCGGCGCCTGTACCCCGGCCGGAATCTTCCTGCCCTCGGCGCCGCCGGACGCGGTGCGAGCGTGCATCAACGCCTGGCTGGAGAGTCCGCCGGCTGCGGGCGAGCCGCCACTGGTCGCGTTCCTGTGTGCTGAATCTGCCGCTGGTGAGCTGACGATTACGGGCAGTGGCGGCGCCTGCCGGCAGTTGCCGGGCTACCACGCCGTCGCCGTGCCGTGCGCGGGGTGGGTACATCCCTTGATGGCGGAGCGGGCGCTGCGCCGCGGCGCCAAAGGTGTACTAATCGTCTCGTGCGCCGGCTCCTGCCGTTATCGCGAGGGCACGCAGTGGACCGCGCTGCGCCTGGCCAACCGCCGCAAGCCCGGGTTCCGCTCGCAGAACTTCGATCGCCGCCGCGTGCGCCTGCTGCAACTCGATTTCACCCAAACAGCGATGCTGGCGCGGGAAGCGGCCGCGTTCCGCTCTGAGATGGAGGCTTTGCCGCACGCGGCGCCGGTGCCTACGACTGCGGCGGTAGAGCGCCGGCCTTACTTCAAGCTGACGCTCGCGGGCGCGCTGTTATCGGGACTGTGCACCGCCACGGTGGCTGGGCTCAGTGCCGTGCCCTACGCACCGCCGGCGCGCAGCGTTCCCGAACTCGTCGTCTCGTTCAAACATCCGGGCAACCGCGAGAGCGCCTGCCACAAGCCTACGGCGGCGGAATTGGAAGCGCTGCCGGTGCACATGCGCCCGGAAACGATTTGCCCGCGGCGCCGCCCGCCGGTGCGCCTACAGGTGCGCGTAGACGGCCAGCTACTGGTCGATCGTGCCTATCCGCCGCGCGGCCTCTTCGGCGATGGCAACAGCATCGCCATCGAGCACTTGAAGGTGCCGGCCGGTGTCCACGCCGTCGCTGTCGCCATCGGTGACACCGCCGGCGCGCACGAGTGGACCTTCAACGACAGCCGCAGCATCGACTTCGGTAGCCAGGAGCGCCGCGTCTTGCTCTTCGACCGCGTGCTCGGCTTCAGCTGGCACTGACCGCCAGTGCCTCGGCCGCTGGCGCGTGGCCCCCTTTTGTCGCGGCCCGTCCAGGGGCTTGCACCGCTGGCTCGTGCGCGCCGCTCTCGACGGGGCTCTGGCTGGGACGTACCCGTTCTCTGACCGACACGCGAGGCCGCATCGAAGCCCTGCCGGATCAACAATTACACCGAGACGCTGCCAAGCAAGGGAACAGTGCCGAGCGGCACCCGCGGGATCGCCCGGTCGAGTCGCTCGACCAGCGATGCAAACCGCATAGCTGGGAGGGCACGAACGTCGTGGTCGAGGCCACGCAGGAAGTTGTCCCAGTGATGGAACAGGATGGCGGCTGGAGACAGCGCCGAGGCCAGCCGTTCGGGATAGCGGTCGGTCGAGGTCCAGCCGGCCACGCAGGCGAGCGCGAGATCGACATTGCGCACGCGCCAACCCTGTTCGACCAGCTCCGCGCTGCCGACGTGAAACAATCGCCGCCCGCCGACCTCGATCTCGGTTCCGAACACGGCACCGCATCGGTAAGCCTCCGTCCGCAGCGACACGTCGCCACAATCGGTGATGTCTCCCGGAAATGGCACGCGCCCGAAAAGCAACGCGGAGTGGGCGCTCGGCCAAAAGCGCAAACGAAACGGCCCGACTTCGGCTTCGGCGGGCGCTGCGGTTGATGATCGTTCCACACACTGGAGCGACGCTTCCGGGATACCGTGATTGCGGCACAGATGGACTGCCGAGCGCGATCCGAAAACGCGCGCCCCGGTGTGCCGAGCGATCTCGGGTGTATCGAGCGCGTGATCGAAGTGCGTGTGCGAGAGGATGATGGCGTCGGCACGCGGTATCAGGCGTTGGACCAAAGCCGCATCGCTAGCCAGCGGCGCCGCCACGCAACGCCACAACGAAGGGCGTGTGAGATACGGATCCAACAGAAGCACGTGGTTGTCGTGATGAACCGCAAAGCCGGCGGTTCCGAGCCAGGTAACCTGCACGGAGCCGGAAGTGCCGAGCGGTGCAGCGCTCGATAAGTATAGGTCTTCAGGTCGTGACATCAGGCGGCCATCATATGCGGAAACCCGTCTTTGGTTCTACCGCAGACAGCAGCGAAGCTGGCAGGTTTGCATCCCGCGCCTTGCGGAGCCCCGGCCCGTGTGTGGTCGCGGGCGATTGGTCAACGGAGCCGCCGGAGCAAATTCTAGCGTGCTGGCAGGCGTTGTCGATGACGCTTGGAGGTGGCGAGGTGGTTGCGGGCCGGTCGCCGCCGCGCACGCGGAGTGCTCGTGCCCGCACGGCTCTCATCGCGCGCGGCCCGAATCGCCTCGATCAACGCGAAGAGCGCCGGGGGATGCACGCCGCCGGCGCGGTAGATGATGCCCTCGGTGACCATCGCGAAGGGGTCGTTGAGCGGATTGGCCTGCAGCGCGCCGGCAGTCACTTCGGGCTCCACGATGCCGCGCGGCAGCACCGTCACGAACTGCCCCTCCAGCAGCATGGCTTTGATGAACATCATCGAGCCGGACTGTAGCACCGGCTTGGGCGGGACCACGCGCGCCCGGCGGAACGCCAGCTTCCACAGGTCGACAATCGCCTGCGGCCGGTTCGGGAGGATCCAACGCGCCTGGCTGAGCGTGGCCATCGGCACTCCCGCCTGTTGAAACGGGTGATAGTCTGGCCGGCAGACGTGGACGAATTCCGTGGCCGTCAGCTCTTCGTGGACCAAGTCCTCCGCCTGGTGCAAGGGCGGCAGCCCGCTGACGACCGCATCGAGTGCTCCCTCGCGCACCAACGCCGTGAGCCCCTCGTAGGTGCCGTCCACGATCTCGAACGACAGCCCCGGCTTGGAGGAAAGCAGTTTCGCCAGCACGGCGGGGAGGAAGTGAATGGCGAAATTCGCGACCCCGAGGCGCAAGTGGCCGAGGTGCCCGGCCTTGATCGCTTCGATCTCCGCCGCCGCCTGCGCTCCTTGATTGAGCAGTAACCGGGCGTGTTTGAGCAGCGCGGTGCCGTAGATCGTCGGCGAGACGCCGCGCGGGCCGCGATCGAGCAGCTGCACCCCCAACTCCGCCTCCAGGTTCTGAATGCTCTTGCTCAGCGCCGGCTGAGAGATGTGAATGGCGCTCGCAGCGCGCAGCACGTTGCCGTGCTCCGCTACCGCGAGCAGGTGGCGTACCTGCCGCATGTCCATGGCGAAATTCTGCAAGGAAATTCTTATAGCCGCAAGGCATAGCTGTATCAAAAAATACCATTGGACAGAAATAGCTGCCCGGGGCGATATGCTGCATGGATCGAACAGCGCGAGGAGAAGACGTGCGAGAGCGAAACGAATTGATTCTGGCGGATCTGATCGCGGTGCGCGCCGAGCAGGCGCCCGACTTCGACGTGGTCACCTTCGACGGCGGCGGGCTGCGGCCGCATGAAGTGCGCACCTACGCCGACCTGTGGATGAACGGCAATCGCATCGCCGCCGGGCTCATCGCCAAGGGGCTGAACAAGGGTGATCGCTTCGGTTTGATGATGCGCAACCACCCGGAGTTCATCGAGACGATGGTGGCGGCGTCGCTCACCGGCGCCGTGTTCGTGCCGATCGATCCGCGCACCAAGGGCGAGAAGCTGGCGTATACGCTGCGCAACTCCGAGTGTCGCGGGATCGTCTGCGCCGACTACACCCTGGCGCAGGTGGCGGCGGTGCGAGGCGATCTGCCGAATCTCGAGTGGGTGATCGTCCTCGAGTCGGGCGAAGAACCCGACAGCATACCCACGTCCGACGTACCGGGGGCGGCGCCGTTCGCGCCGCTGATCGACACGCCGGAGCGCTACGTCACCCCGCGCGTCGACGTTCCCGGGGACCCGTTCGAGATCATCTACACGTCCGGGACGACTGGCGATCCGAAGGGCGTGGTGTGTGCCAACGGACGTTACGTCGGAGCGAGCGCCCTGGGGTATCTGATGGGCTTGCAGCCGGGCGACCGGCCATACAACGGCCTATCGTTGACCCACGGCAACGCCCAGATCGTCACGCTGGCGCCGTCGCTGGTGATGAAGCTCCGCGCCGTGTTCAGTCGCCGCTTCACCAAGTCGCGCCTGTGGGACGTCTGCCGCGAGCACGGCTGCACCGTCTTCAACCTGCTCGGCGGCATGGCCACGGCGATTTACAGCGAGCCGCCCAAGCCCAACGACGCCGACAACCCGGTGCGCATGGTGCTCAGCGGCGGCATGCCGGCGGCCTTGTGGCGCCCCTTCGAGGAGCGTTTCAACGTCAAGATCCTCGAGGCCTACGCGGCGGTCGAGGGTGGGCTCGCCATCAATCCGATCGGAGTCGGCCCGATCGGCAGTTTTGGAAAGCCACCGCCGACGCTCGAGATGAAGATCGTCGATGAGCAGGGCCACGAGTGCCCGCCCGGTGTCGTCGGCGAACTGATCTCGCGACCCAGCACCGGTGAGCGCGTCGAGGTCGAATACTTCAAGAACAAGGAAGCCTCGCAAAAGAAGACCGCGGGCGGCTGGCTGCGCAGCGGCGACATGTGCCATTGCGATGCCGACGGCTGGTTCTACTTCGATTTCCGCAAAGGCGGCGGCATTCGCCACAACGGCGACTTCGTCAACCCGGGCTTCGTCGAGAAGGTCATCGCGGAGCATCCGCAGGTGGATGATGTATTCGTCTACGGCGTGCCGGCGGCCTCCGGGGCCCCGGGCGAACGCGACGTGGTCGCGGCCATCGTGCCCGTCGACGTGAAGACCTTCGATCCCACCAGTGTCTTTGTGACCTGTGTGCGAGGTCTGGAGCCGAACTTCGTTCCTTCGTACTTGCAAGTTGTCGACGAAATTCCGAAGACGGCCTCGGAGAAGCCACAGGAGCGCTTTCTGTCGGATCGTTTTTCGCCCGACGGGCCCGGAATCCATCGTCGATAGCGAATTGCTCGACTACTGGAGACATCCTTATGACCGCTGCGAAAGAATCGTCCCGCCCCCGCCAGGTGGCCATGGTCTTTGACCTGAACAAGTGCATGGGCTGCCAGAGCTGCTCGGTCGCCTGCAAGATGCTGTGGACCCGCGGCCCGGGCGAAGCTCAGCAATGGTGGTGCACCACCAACACCATGCCCGGTCGCGGTACCCCGCGCGACTGGGAACAGATGGGCGGCGGCTATGATGCCGATGGCAACGTGGTGCTCGGTGAGTTGCCCAGCGCCGAGGACTTCGGCGGGGGCTGGCAGTTCAACAAGGAAGAGGTCTTCTACGGCGGCAAGGGCCAGTCCGTGCACCTGACCCCGACCACCGCCGAGGGCGCGCCGCCCAACTGGGGACCCAACTGGGACGAGGACCAAGGCGCCGGCGAGTTTCCGAATGCGTACTACTTCTACCTGCCGCGCATCTGCAATCACTGCACGCGGCCGGCGTGTGTCGAGGCGTGTCCGTCCGGGGCGATGTACAAGCGCGCGGCGGACGGCATCGTGCTGCGCGACGAGGACCGCTGCCGCGGATCGCGCCGCTGCATGCAGGCGTGTCCTTACAAGAAGATCTATTTCAACCACGTGCGCAACGTCGCGCAGCACTGCAACCTCTGCTTCCCGCGGCTGGAGCAAGGCGTTGCACCGGCGTGCGCGCGGAACTGCCCCGGCCGTCTGATGTTCGTCGGGATGCTGGACGACACGCAGGATCCCGTCCATCGCTTGGTCTACGAGTGGAAGGTTGCGCTGCCGCTGCATCCCGAGTTCGGGACCGAGCCCAACGTGTTCTACGTGCCGCCGCTCTCGCCCCACCGGCTGCGCGACGATCGCTCGATCGACACGGAAGCCATGCGCATCCCGCCCGCGTATCTCGAGTCGCTGTTCGGGCCGGGCGTGCACGAGGCGTTGGCGACGCTGCGGCGAGAGATCGAGCGGATGCGCACCGGCAGCAGCTCCGATCTGCTCGATACACTGATCGCCTATCAGTGGAAGTCACTCTTTGGTCCCTTCGACAAAGAACCCGCGGTCGTGGACGCCGCCAGGGAGGAATCACGATGAAGCGCCCGAGTCGCACCAACCCGAGCGAGGAACGCCTGCGCCAACGCATCGCACAGGAGTGGGACGAGGCCCATTTCGGAACCCATTGCGTCAACTGTGTACCCGGCGACTGCCCGGTCTACGTCCTGGTGAAGAACGGCAAGGTCGTGCGGGAAGAGGCCGCCGGCGTGCGCGAACAGGTCGAGCCCGGCGTCCCCGACATGAATCCGATGATCTGCCAGAAGGGTCTGGCGTGGAGTCTGGAGATGGAGGCTCCGGAGCGCATCAAGTATCCGCTGCGTCGCGCCGGCGAGCGCGGCGAAGGGCGCTGGGAGCGCATCTCGTGGGACGAGGCGCTGACCGAGATCGCCGATGCGATGCTCGACGCCATCGTGGAGATCGGTCCCGAGTCGATCGTGCACGAGCTGAGTCCACAGATCGCGGCCACCGGCGCCAGTTCGCGATTCATGGGCGTCCTCGGCGGGCTCGTCCTCGACGTCAACGCCACCATCAACGACTTCCACACCGGCTACATGCAGACGTTCGGAAAGTCCTCCTTCGCGCACTCCAACGACGACACCTTCCACTCCGACGTCATTGTGATCTGGCACTCGAACCCAGCGTTCACCAACATCCCGTGGTTCCACTACATGACCGAGGCGCGTTATCGCGGGGCCGAGATCTTTCTGGTCTCCACCGACGTCAGCCCAACCCACAGCCACGTCGACTACCACATCCCGGTCCGCCACGGCACCGACGCCGCGCTGGCGTTGGCCGCCTGCCAGGTGGTCATCGCCGAGGGATTGCTCAACTGGCGGTTCGCGGCCGAACAAACCGATCTCTCGCTGCTGGTTCGCACCGATACGGGACAGTTCCTACGCCAGAGTCATCTCGAACCAAGCGGGCGTGACGACAGGTTCTTTCACGGTCATCCGGACCAGGGCGTGGTCCCGGCCGACCCCGCCAATCTGCGGCTCGACTTCGCACCCCTGGCCGAGGCAACGCTGGAGGTCGAGACCCTCGACGCGGGAAGGATTCGTGTCGAGCCGCTGTTCGCGCGGCTGCGGCGCATGCTCGACGCGCACTACACGCCCGAGCAAGCCAGCAAGATTTGCGAGGCGCACCCCGATGCCATCCGATTGCTAGCGCGCAAGGTGGCGTCGCGAACAGCTCGCCTGAACACGGGCGTGGGCATCTGCAAGTACTACCACGGCGACCTGATGAGCCGCGCCATCCTGCTGCTGTTCGCCCTGACCGGCAACTGGGGCCGAAAGGGCGCCGGCATCGGGAGCTGGTGTTCGTTCATGTTCGACGGCAGCTCGATGGCGATGGCCAAGACCGAGGCCGGCGTCGAGGCCGGACAGCTGCTGCTCGCCGGGGCGCAGATGATGCGCCAGCAACTGATGGAGCAGGACCCGACCTTGACCGGCGAGTTGGCCGACCGCGAGATCATGCGCAGCATGGGCAGGGGCATGATGGTCCCGCCGGCGTTCTACTGGTACATGCACGCCGGCTATCGCGAGCGCTGGAACAATCCCGCGTGGAACGATCCCAGCATGCCGCGCGACTTCGACCAGTACTACCGGGAGGCAGTGAAGTCGGAGTCTTGGAGCACAGCGGCCGAGATCGCTGCCACCACGCCGCCGCGCGTGCTGCTCGAAGTCGGCGGCAACACGCTGCGGCGGACGCGCGGCGGCAAGAACGCGCTGCTGCGCAATCTCTGGCCGAAGCTCAAGAAGGTCGTGTGCGTCGACTTCCGTATGTCACAGACGGCGCTGTACGCCGACATCGTGCTACCCGCCACCCAGCACTACGAAAAGACCGGCTTCGGCATGCCGACGCCGTGGCCATTCATCCTGGCGATGTCGCATGCCGTAGTGCCGCCCTATGGAGAGTCGCGCGACGAGTGGGAATCGCTGGGTGCGTTGCTGAAGAAGATCGGCGAGCGCGCCAAGGCGCGCGGCCTCGATGGCTTCCAGCACCGCATTGCGGGCTGGCGCCGCTACGACGAGTTGTGGGACATCTTCACCTACAAGGGAGCCCTCGTTGACGGCGAGAGCGTCGCCCGCGAGATGCTGGCCGACTCGGTTGCCTCGGGCAACTTGCCTCCCGGCACCACCATCGAGACCTTCCGCAAGCAGGGTTACAGCCGGTACAATAACTGGGCCTTCATGGCGTTGATGACGGCGAACGCATCGCCGTTCCCGCACAACGAGACGCACGCGCCGCTGCGCAACCACATCGAGCTCGGACACCCCTATCCGACGCTCACGCGGCGCGCCCAGTTCCTGATCGATCACCCGTGGTACCAGGAAGCAGGCGAAGACTTGCCCGTCCACAAGGAACCGCCCGCGATGGGCGGTCACCATCCGTTTCGTCTCTCCGGCGGCCACTCGCGCTGGAGCATCCATGCCATGAACATGACCAACCCGTTGATGATGGAAACGCATCGCGGTAAGCCGTTCGTGCTCATCAACGACGCCGTTGCCCGCGCCAAAGGCATCGAGGACGATGCCATGGTGCGCGTCTGGAACGACGTCGGCGAGTTCGTGGCCCCGGCTCGCACCAGCCCGGCGCAGCGCCCGGACGGTCTCACCATCTACAACGGCTTCGAGGGCTTCCTGTTCCCCGGAGGCAACGGCTCCAACGAAGTCGAAGTGGGCATGGTGAAGTGGTTGCACCTGGCGGAGTACGGTCACCTTTCCCACAGCCCCGTCGAGTGGCAGCCCGTACCCTTCGACCGCTGTATCAATGTTGACTGCGCGCGCGTCGAGGGCGATGCGGATTCCGCGAAACACGTTGCAGGTTAGGAGGAACCCATGCGCATGAATGCGATCGTGGCCGGCGTCGGCATGAGCCGATTCGGAAAGCACGTCGACATCGGGCTCAAGGCGTTGGGCGCGGAAGTGGTTCAGGCCGCACTCGAGGATTCCGGTCTCACCGCGGCGGATATCGAAGCGGCCTACGTCGGCAACGCAATGGCCGGCATTATTACCGGGCAGGAATGCGTGCGCGGCCAGGTGATCCTGCGTTCGATCGGCATCGGCCGCATTCCCGTCATCAACGTCGAGAACGCCTGCGGCAGCGGCTCCACTGCGTTTCAGCAGGCATGCGCGATGGTCTCGACCGGTTGCTACGACGTGGTGCTCGCGGCCGGCGTGGAGAAGCTCTACCATCCCGACAAGCAGCGGACCTTCATGGCGCTGCGCGGCGGAATGGACATCGAGGAGTTGGAGGCGATGCTGGCCGTTCTGCATGCAAACGCGTCGGGCAGTGGAGCGGCATCCGAGAGCAGCGGCGGCGGTGACAAGCGTTCCGTCGCCATGGACTTCTACGCCGGCGTCGCGCGCGCCCACATGCATCAATACGGCACGACCGTGCGGCAACTTGCCGGCGTCTCCGCCAAGAATTCTTTCCACGGCAGCCTCAACCCGCGCGCCCAGTTCCGCGAAGTGTTGACCGTCGATGAGGTGCTCGCCGCACCGATGATCGACGAGCCGCTCACCCGACCGATGTGCTCGCCGATCGGCGACGGTGCCGCGGCCGCGATAGTGGTGAGCCAGCGCAAGGCGCGCGAGCTCGGTCTCGATCGCCCGGTACGCGTGGCCGCCAGCGTCCTGCATTCCGGGTGGGACCATGAGCCCGGGGAGCTTGACTCTGCCACGCTCTGCGCGAAAGAAGCCTACGAGGAGGCCGGCCTCGGGCCCGAGGATCTGGGAGCCATCGAGCTCCACGACGCTTCGGCCATCGGCGAGCTGATCGCCTACGAGTCGCTCGGTCTGTGCAAGAAAGGTGAATCGGGAAAACTGATCGACGACGGCGTCACCAAGCTCGGCGGCCGGCTGCCGGTGAACACCTCCGGCGGCCTGCTGCGCAAGGGACACCCGGTGGGGGCGACCGGCATCGCCCAGATCGTCGAGCTCACCGAGCAGCTGCAAGGCCGGTGCGGCAAGCGCCAGGTCGAGGGCGCGAAAGCCGCGTTGGCGCACAACGGCGGCGGGGTCGTGGGAAGAGAAGCAGCCTCGATGTGCGTCACAATTCTCGTCCGCTAGAGAACCAACCAGCTCGGGAGCAGCCGGGCCGGCCGAACTGCATCCCGAGTCCGCGTCCGGAGCGTCTCGAAGCATGAGCGGGTTCTTCGACGGGCGGTTAGCTTCTTCTTGCCCGCGGCCGGGGAATCGGCCTAGAATCCGGGCCGTGCCTGGGCACAAGGTCCTGATCGTCGACGACGAAGCCGGCGTGCGCTTCGGCCTGCGCGGGTTTCTCGTCACCAATGGCTACAGCGTGGAGGAGGCCGCCACCTGCGCCGAGGCCGAGGCCGGCTTTCGCGCCTCGCGGCCGGACGCGGCCATCCTCGACTACCAACTGCCCGACGGCAATGCGCTCGATCTGCTGCCTCTGCTCAAGAAGATTGATCCGACCGTGCCCCTGCTGATCCTCACCGGCCACGGCTCTATCGACCTGGCGGTGCGCGCGATCAAGGAAGGGGCCGAACACTTCCTCACCAAGCCGGTCGAGTTGCCGGCACTGCTGGTGATGTTGCAACGTATGTTCGACAACCAACGCACGCGCCGCCACCAACTGGCGGGCCGGGCGCGCGACCAGCGCGCGGTTGCCGATCCATTTCTCGGCACCAGCCCGGCCATCCGCGAGCTGGCCGAGCAGGCCCGGCGCGTGCTCGCCAGCGACAGTCCGGTGCTTATACAAGGCGAGACCGGTGCCGGCAAAGGCGTGCTGGCGCGCTGGCTGCACAGCAACGGGCCGCGCGCCGACGAGGCTTTCGTCGATCTCAATTGCGCCGGCCTAGCCCGGGAGTTCCTGGATTCCGAGCTCTTCGGCCACGAGAAAGGCGCGTTCACCGGCGCCGTCGCCGTCAAGCCCGGCCTACTCGAAGCCGCGCACCGCGGCACGGTCTTTCTCGACGAGATCGGCGACATGGAGCTGCAGGTACAGCCCAAGCTGCTCAAGGTGCTCGAGGAAAAGCAGTTCCGCCGCATGGGCAGCATCACCGATCGGCACGTGGACGTGCGCCTGATCAGCTCCACCCATCAGGACTTGCAGCAGCGCATTCAGAGCGGCGCGTTTCGCGGCGATCTGTATTTTCGCATCGGCGCCCTCCCGTTGCTGGTCCCGCCCCTGCGCCTGCGCCGCAATGACGTTCCGCTGCTGGCGCGGGCGCTGCTCACCACCATTGCCGCCGACCTCGGGCGGCGCGACCTGGCACTGTCGGCCGAGGCCGAGTCCGCACTGTGCGCCTACGACTGGCCCGGCAACATTCGCGAGCTGCGCAATGTACTCGAACGCGCCGTGTTGTTGAGCGATCATACTCAGCTGACCGGCGCCGATCTGCGCTTCGAGTTTGCCGGCGTCAGCCGCGGGCTCGGCCCCGCCGCCGACCTCACCTTGGAAGAGCTCGAGCGCCAGCACATCCAACGCGTTTTGGCGGACGAGGGTGGCCACGTCGCCCGTACCGCCGCCCGCCTCGGCATCCCGCGTAGCTCGCTTTACTCCCGCCTACGCAAGTTCCAGATCGATGTCGACAAGTGATGGGCGTGGAGTGCCCACCTCCGCGACATAGCGCTTCACCAATGAGCTGGTGCCGAGGAAGAAGACCGAGGTGTCACCAGCCCGGGAGGGCGCCGCTCCCTTGGCGCCGGGCTGCGGTGGCGCGGTCGGAGAGGCGCACTAAGGCAGGCTGTGCCTGCCGATTCCGGGTTGGAGAGGGACGGCAGGCACAACCTGCCCTACGGAGTCGATCGACAACGTCGCGCCCCGCGGGGCTGTTCAGCAGACTTGACGCACCCCCCGGCTCTGATTGATAGGATGCCGGCATGAACCCGCGCCACATCGAGTTTGTCGTTGCGGTTGCCGACCACCGGAGCTTCACGCGGGCAGCTGAGGCCGTGCACGTGTCGCAACCATCACTGTCGCACGCGATCGCCGAGATCGAGGAGACGCTCGGCACACCATTGTTCCAGCGCTTGGGACGCTCGGTGTCGCTGACCTCGGCCGGCGAGGCCTTTGTGGAATCGGCGCGGCTGGTGCTGCGCGACCTGGCCGTGCTCTACGCCTGCGTGAAGTCGGTGGAAGAGCTGCGGGCGGGTACGCTGGAGGTAGCGGCGCCGCATGCCTCGGCCGCGGAACTGCTGGCGCGCCTGGTGGGCGAGTTCCGCTCTCACCACCCGGGCGTCAAAGTCCGCATCCAGACTTCGGAGAACTTGCACGACATCGAACGCTTCGTTCGCACCGGCCGCTGCGAGCTGGCGCTGACGCTGGAGGCAGTGGAACCGCCGTTGCTCGCCGAGGTGATCGGCCGTGAGGAGCACGTCGTCATCTTTCCTCCGGGCACAAAGCTGAAGCGCCGCCCGCTCAAGCACGCCGACCTCGCCGGCCTGTCGATGATCGTTCCGACCGGCGTCTACGAATACTACGGTGGGCTAGCGCTGCAGATTGCATCGGCGAGCGAGGCTCCGATGGTTGCGGTCGAGACCGAATCGCGCCAAGCCTTGATTCCGCTGGTGCTGGCGGGTGCCGGCTTTACCTTCCTGCCGCGGGCACTGGCCGAAGGTGCCACACGCCAGGGCGTGGTCATGGCGGAACTCGATCCGCCCATGCGGCGCGACATCCGGCTCGTCACTCGGCCCGGCCCGTTGTCGCCGGCAGCCAAGGTGTTCGTCAGCTTGGCCCGCGCCAGCACCACCCCGGGCGCGAGAAAGTGAGCGACATGGATTCCTCGAAGTCGAAAAGTGCAGCGCTCATTACCGAGGCTCACAGTGACATCCTGCGCAGCCTGCCGATCGGCCACCTGGCGACTATACGGCCGGATGGCCAGTTGTCGGTCAACCCGGTGGCAATCATTTGGGACGGCGTTCACGTGCGCGTGAGCACGATCAAGTCGCGCCAGAAATGCCGCAACCTGCGCCGTGATCCGCGCGTGGCGATATCAATCCCGCACCGGGACGATCCCAGCCGCTACGTTGAAATCCGTGGCACCGCCGAACTCAGCGACGATGCCGATCGGTCGTTTGTGAACTCGGTGGCGAAAGCCTACCTGGGAGTCGACGAATACCCGTTCGACCGCCCGGGCGAAGAGCGAGTTGTGATCACGATTCATGCCGAGCATGTGTCGGCACCAAAGATCCCACTGGCCGGTGTACCGCCCGAGGCGCGCGATGCCGCCCGGCGCGGCGGCGGCAAGTGACGCGGCCCGTCTGCTGATTGCTACCTGCCAGAGGAATGAAGACCAACCACCGCGGACCGCGAGAGCGCGGAGCAGATACTGCCGCGCCCGTTGCCCTTGATTCCGCAGGTTTTCTCTCGGCGTTCTCGGTCTCTCTGTGGCTGCTCCGCTTCGTTCGCACAAGGGTCGAGTTTCGATTGCCCACGCAGGCTCCAATATTGCGGCCCACAGCATGGCGCGCCGGCCACGGTCGCAAACGCGGGTGAAGAGCGGCGGGCAACGGCCCGCGCGGCTGTTCGTTTACGGCACCCTGCGAGACGCCGAGCGGTTGGCGGCGGTCATCGGCGCGGCTTCGGCTTGGCGGCAGCTCGGAGCGGCCACGATCCGCGGGCGGTTGTACGACCTCGGCCCCTACCCTGCCGCGCGGCCTGGCCGCAATCCGTCGGAGCGGGTCCGCGGCGTGGTATTCGAATTCGCCGACGGCGCCGCAGCTCTGCTGCCGCTGGATGAGTACGAGGAAACGGTTGCGACCGGCCTCTACGCCCGCCGGCGCACCCGCGCTCGGCTGGCGGCCGGCCGCACGCTCGCCGCCTGGTTTTATGTCTACCGCCGCCCCGTACGCGGGCTGCCGCGCATCGCCAGCGGAGATTGGTCGCAGCGCAGATGAAGGTGAAGAGCTGGGCTTGACTCGACCGCCTGCGCCACCTAACGGTGCGCTGTCGCCCGAGAGGAGATCGCCCATGCATCGTCCGCGCGCTTTGATCGTACTCAGCTTAGTTGCCACGTTGGCCGCGTGCGACAACGGCGACGACGGCGCTCGCCCGACTGCGACTGCTACGCCCTCGGCGATTGCCACAGCTACGCCGGTACCCTCGGCTTCACCCACGTGCGCGTGCCTCACGCCCACGGCCACGCCGCCACCGTCGCCCACCGTCACCGCCACGGCCAGCGCCACGCCGGTATTCGAGGGCGCGACCGCGCTGTTCAGCCGCGATCCGCTCAACCCAGCCAACCCCTTCCCCAGCGATCGCCTGCTCGACGAGACCGGGCACGTCCACATCACCGGCGAACTCCTTGGCGCGGACTTGCCGGCGCAGGCGCAGTACGACAATGCCCGCTCGCTCGCCAACGTCTTCGCCACGCAGGCGGCAACACTCACCGGTTTCAGCACCTTCGCCCCCATACGGGTGAAACTGGACAAAGCGGTAGTGATACCCGATCCGGTTGCTCACGACGGCGTCATGTTGCTGCGCTACGACGATCCTGCGGTGACGGCGCCGATCACGGCCACGGCGGTCACGCCGGACGTCAGCGGCGACTACGCCATTGAGATCAGGCCGGTGGTCCCGCTGCGGCCGAAGACGCGCTACGTCTACGTGGTAACGCGGGCGGTGCAAGATGCGGCCAGCCGGCCGCTGCGGCCGTCAGCGCAACTGAGCGCGGCGTTGCACGACACCGGCGCCTGGCGCAGCGCGCTCGATCCCGTGCTGCTTTATCTCGACGAGCACCAAGGCATCAGCCTCGATGACATCGCGGCCATCGATTCCTTCACCACTCTGGCCACCACCGAGGATCTGGTCGCCATCCGCGATCTCTTCGACAGCGGCACGCTGCCGGCCGCCAGCCCGCTCTTTGACGGCTCGCCGCTGCCCGGGCTCACCACCGGCATATTCGCCGAGGGTACGCCGGAGTTTACCGACCTGATGGGCTCGGCGACCTCGGCCAATGTCGCCGCGGTCGCCATCGGCGGCTTCGATTCCTTCGATTTCCGCACCGGCTCGAACGGCGCCTTCGATCCCGCCCGCGTCAGCGGGTTGGTAACCCCCACGGTCAACCGCCTCGACTTCTACATGACGATTCCGAAGGCGCCGCCGCCGGCGGGCGGCTACCCGATCACCATCTTCGGGCACGGCCTCGGCGGCAGCGGGCGCGATTGCACTTTCGTGTCACAGCTGGTGGGTGACGAGCCGATGATGGCCATCGGCATCTCCGACGTCGAGCACGGCCGCCGCGGCAACGTCGCCAACTTCTTCGTCGTCACCAGCGGGCTCATCACCCGCGAGCGCTTCCGGCAGACGATCGCCGACTACTTGCAGCTCGCACGCATGGTCCGCCATGCCACGGTGGCGCCGTTCGATCAGGTCAACAAGGACCGCGTCAATTACATGGGCGTCTCGCTCGGCGGCATCATGGGCACGCTCTACATGGGGGTGGAGACGCAGGTGCGCGCCGGCGTACTCAGCGTCCCCGGCGGCGGTTTGCCCAACATCTTGCAGTCGGAGGCCATCGGCCAGCTGCTGCAACCCCTCATCTCGCTCACCTTCGGTATTCCGCTTGATGATCCGTACTTCGGCGTCTTCCTCTATCGCTTCACCCAGGTGTCGCAGTGGCTGCTCGATCCCGCCGACCCGATCAACACGGCGCCCTACCTGCTCGGGCCCGACACGCTGCCGGGCGTACCGCCCAAGCGCATCCTCATGCACGAGGGCGTGGTCGACAACGTGGTGCCCAACCGGACCACCGATGACCTGGCGTTGGCGATGCGCTTGCCCGATGTCAAAGCCAGCCACGGCTGCAACTCCGCCGCCGGCTGCAGCGGCATTTGGCGCTATGTGATGACAGATTATGGGCAAGACGAGTTCTCCGGCCACAGCGTTACCGGCATCATTGCACAGGCGGGCGCGCAGGCCGCAGGATTCCTAGGCAGCGACGGCACCGAGATCCTCGACGCCGCACCGTGAAGCAAGGCTCGCGCTCAGGGGCGGAGCTCGGCTGATGCGCCGCGATGGCGGCGGTACATTTCAAGCACCCACTGGAAGGCGGGGTGCCCAGCGAATCGGTTGCGGTAGTCGACCAGGATCTGGGGTAGCGGCGGTGGCGGCGCGTATTCCAACTCCGGCGGCAATACCATAGGTGACATGATTGCGGCAGCGGTGAGATCGGCGACGGTGAAGCTGTCGCCCGCGAGATAGCCGCTGGGTTGCAGCTCGGCGACGATGCGATCCATGCCGGCTTGGATCTTAGCGGGAGCAGCTGCCATGCTGGCGGAGCTGATCTTGTGGCGCAAGCGGTAGAACGGGTGAAACAGAGGGAACGCGAGACGAATGGCGCGCTGAGCACTCTCGCCCATGCCGGTAGTGAGCACCGCTTGCGCCACGTCGGGCTCGGTGGCCAGTGCCTGTCCGACGATCGCAGTGCGCAAGGCGGGGCCGACCTCCTCGTCGAAGAAGTCCTCAAGTGCGAGTGCGCGGGCGCGCGCCGCCTCATCGTCGGGGTAAAGGGGCGGGTTCGGGTGGCGCTGCTCGAGGGCGGCGATGATCCGGCTGGAGTCACCGATTGCCTTACCGTCGAGAATGAGCACGGGAAGCGTTGCCCGCCCGGTGGCCCACCAGGCCTTGAACAGGTAGCTCGGCCCGAGCGCCCGTCGCAAGTGCGGCACGCGCTTGAAATCGAGCGCCCAGCGAACCTTCTCGTTGAAATGAGAAATCGGGAAATGCCAGAGTATCGGGTAGTTCATGGCTCAGAATCCTTACGGCCTTCGCCCGCATCAAGTCCCCAGCCTCGGAGGAGCTGGGCGCTCTTCGTGGTCGCCGCCCACCAACCTAGGCTCGAACGCGGCGCGACGATAGCAGTTCGATCGCGCGGTTGAGAAGCGCCGGCAGTCGTCTCGGCAAGCCCGAGCCTGGCCGCGGGAATTCGAGCGCCAGGGCGGGTAAAATGGCCGGCTTAGGTGACTGAGGCGGCCGAACATCATAGACTGGCAACTAATGCGTTCTTTGCAGGAGGGAGGCATGGCGATCTCTAAGCTAGAGGGCGGCGCTGGTGTGCGTGCTTATGATGAGGCGGGCGTGGCGAAATCCGAGGGTGACTTGGATCGCAGAGCTGAAGTGCGGGCGCTCTCACGGCGATCATTCCTCAGTTGTCTCGGCGCCGGTGCCGCAGTTGCCACGGTCGGCGCCGCTGTGAGCGGTTGCAGCGACGGCGAGGCCAATGCGCAAGCGGTGTTGACCCCGACTCCGACGCCGACACGAACGACGACACCATCGCCGACACCGACCGCGGCCGCGGCGCGCCAGATCGCAGCGCGCGACGTGCGCAGAGAGGCGGCCGAGATTGCATTTGCTCGCCCACTGCCAAGCCATTCCACCAACGGCGACGAAGCGCGCTATCCCAACCGCATCGGCAACTACTCTAAGGGCCTGCCGCATAACAGCCTCGGTGAGGTCGATGCGGCAGCCTACGACGCCCTGCTCGCGGCCGCCGCCAGCGGCAGGCCGGCCGACTTCGAGGCCGTTCCAGTTGCCGGCACGGTGAAGCTGGCGAATCCGCAAGGCGGCTTGGCCTTCGACCTCGAAGGCCCCGACAGTCTCGCCTGCGCGCAGTCGCCGCCGCCGCGCTTCGATTCCGCGGAAATCGCCGGCGAGATGGTGGAGCTGTACTGGATGGCGCTGACCCGGGACATCAACTTTTCCGACTACGCCACCAGTGCAGACATCGCGAGCGCCTGCGATGATCTGTCTCACCTCTCGGATTTCCGTGGCCCGACGGAAGCTGCGGAGGTAACGCCGGCCACCATCTTTCGCGGCCTAACGCCCGGTGACCTCGTCGGCCCGTTGCTGTCGCAGTTCCTGCTCAAGGACTTCTCTTACGGCTCCTTGCCGGTCAGTCAGCGGCAGCGCACGCTGGTGCCAGGTGCCGACTACCTGACCGACTTCGCCGCCTGGCTTGCAAATCAGAACGGGACGCCGCCGGCGACAGCGCTGCAGTTCGACACCACCACCCGCTATATTCGCAACCTGCGCGATCTCGCGCGCTACGTCCAAGCCGACGCGCCGTACGAAGCGTACCTCAATGCGTGCTTCATTCTCTTCGCTCTGGGCGTACCGGCCAAGGCCGGGAATAACCCGTACAAGGGCTCGCACAGTCAAGCTGGGTTTGTCAGCTTCGGCGGCCCGCACATTCTGGGGCTGATAGCGGAGGTGGCCACGCGCGCGCTGAAGGCGGTGTGGTACCAGAAGTGGTTCGTGCACCGGCGCCTGCGCCCCGAGGAGTACGCCGGCCGCGTCCACGTGCACGCAAGCAGTCAGGCCGACTATCCGATCCACGACGACGTGCTGAAGTCGAGCGCGCTGAGCCGCGTGCAAAGCCGCTACGGCACGGCGTTGCTGCCGATGGCGTATCCCGAAGGTTGCCCGGCGCATCCCGCGTACGGCGCCGGGCACAACGCCATCGCCGGCGCCGGCGTAACGATGTTGAAGGCGTGGTTTCAGGAAGACTTCGTCGTTCCGAATCCAGTGGTTCCGACCGCTGACGGGACGGCGCTGCAATCGTACTCCGGTTCGGATGCCGGGCAGCTAACCGTCGGCGGCGAGTTGAACAAGCTGGCGGGCAACATCGCGGCCGGGCGCAACGCCGGCGGCGTGCATTGGCGCAGCGACTACCTGGAGTCGCTCATCCTCGGCGAGACGGTCGCGATCGGCATTCTCGAAGAACAGAAGCTGACGTTCAACGAAGCCCACACGTTCACCTTCACCAAGTTCGACGGCACCACGATCACGATCTAGGAGTATCAGATGTAATGCACAGCTCGGCTGGCGAGCGCCCGTTGCTGTGGCCGCTGATCGGCACGACCGTGTTCGTGCTCTTCGTCGGACCCGGGCCGGTGATCGTGCTGGTGCCCTACTTGCTGACGGGCTGGAACTTGGCGCCCGCGTTCTTCGGCTGGGAAACCACGCGCTGGCTCGGTGTGGTGACGTGCCTGGCCGCCGCGCCGCTGCTCGCCAACGCCTTGGTGGGCTTCGTGCGCCGTGGGCAAGGCACTCCGGCACCGGTGGCGCCGCCGCGGCACCTGGTGGTGGCGGGGGTTTACCGCTACGTACGCAACCCGATGTACATCGGTGTGCTGGCGATGATCGTGGGCCAGGGCGTGTTCTTAGCCAGCGTTGTTGTGTTGCTCTACGCCGCGGGCGTAGCGCTCGCCTTTCACCTTTTCGTGGTGCTTTACGAAGAGCCGGCCTTGCGCCGTAAATTCGGCGACAACTACCGCGCCTACTGCAAACAAGTACCGCGCTGGTTGCCGCGCTGGCGTGCCGCCGGCCTGCAATAGACCTCAACCGTCAACCACAGAGGCGCTCTGGCGCCCGCTCGCGCATCCGCAAAGGCCGGAGCCATTCGCTGCTGGCTACCGGGCGGTCGGCTTCTCAGGGGCGAAAACGGGAGCAACCTACCGCACTCCCCTCCCCACCGGGCGGTTGCCTTACCGTGCGCCGTCGACTAGAGCCGTGGCGCTTGCAGGCGCCCGACGCCCTGCGGACCACGAGACACGAGAGCTACCAATGGCTGATGACCGGACTCCGATTCTGATTGGTGCTGGGCAGTTGACCCAGCGCGACGTGGCCCCCACCGAGGCGAAGCACCCGGTGGCAATGATGGCTGAATGCGCTGGGCGGGCGGCGGCTGACGCGGGTCTGCAAGCGCGCCGGCTGGCGGAGGTGGATCGCTTGGTGGTGGTGAACTTGTTGAGTTGCTCGTACCCAAACGCGCCGCGATTTCTAGCCGAAGAAATCGGCGCGCAGCCCGCTGGTGAGCTGTACACGACCATCGGCGGCAACACCCCGCAGTTGCAGGTCAATGAAACCGCCGCGTTGATCGCCGCCGGCGAAGTGCGTTTGGCGCTACTGGCTGGGGCCGAAGCGGTCTACTCGGTCTCACGCGCGCGCAAAGCCGGAGTGGAACTGAGCTGGCCATCCGGCCCCGCCGGCAGCCCGGTGGTGACGGGCGACGACCGCCAGGGCATGAGCCACGGCGAAATGACCCACGGCATGTTGCTGCCGGCCTCGGTCTACCCTTTGTTCGAGAACGCCCTGCGGGTGCACTACGGCCTCGATCTGGCCGGGCAGCAACGTCAACTCGGCGAGCTCTACAGCCGCTTCTCGGCGGTGGCGGCCGAGAATCGCTACGCCTGGTTCCAGCAGGCGCGCACGCCCGCGGAAATCACCACCGCCAGCGCCCAGAACCGCATGATCGGGTTTCCCTACCTCAAGTTCATGAACGCGATCATCGACGTCGATCAGGCCGCCGCGCTGTTGCTGACCTCGGTCGGGACCGCGCGCGAGTTGGGCGTTGATCCGTCGCGTTGGGTCTACCTGTGGGGCTGTGCCGACGCGCACGATCTCTGGTTCGTCTCGCAGCGCCAGAACTATCACAGCTCGCCGGCCATCCGCATGGTCGGCCGGAAGGCACTGGCGATGGCCGGCCTCGGCATCGACAAGCTCGATTACTTCGATCTTTACAGCTGCTTCCCCTGTGCGGTCGAGATCGGCCGCGACATGCTGGGGATTACCCTCGGCGATCCGCGCTCACTGACGGTGACCGGCGGCCTCGCTTACCACGGCGGGCCGGGCAACAACTACACCATGCACGCCATCGCTACGATGATGGACAAGTTGCGTGCGAAGCCGGGAGCCACGGGCTTGGTCACCGGCCTGGGCTGGTATTTGACCAAGCACTCCGCCGGAGTGTACAGCGCCGCACCCAAGGCCCGGCCGTTCGTGCGTGAAGACCCGAAGTCGTATCAGGCGGCGCTCGATCGTGAGCCTTATCCGGAACTCGTGGACGAGCCCAGCGGGCGCGGCGTGATCGAGACTTACACCGTGACCCACGACCGCGACGGCACCCCGAGCCGGGGCATCGTCATCGGCCGGCTGGACGACGGCCGGCGCTTCCTGGCCAATACCCCCGACGACCGCGCAACACTCGAAAGCCTGATGGCGCACGAAGCAATCGGCGCTCGCGGCACGGTGTCGTCACAGCATGCGTTCAACCGCTTCGAGCCGGCGTGAGAGTAACCTGGCGATGCCCCGCCCCGGTGCACGGAGCACGGCTGCTGGGTCCAGCCAGCGCAGCCCGGACGAGCGGTTCATGCGCCTGGCCATCGCGGCCGCGACCGCCGGCGTCGAGCAGGGCCAGAGCCCGTTTGGCGCCTGCATCGCCCGCGCCGGGCGCGTGGTCAGTTGCGTTCACAACGTCGTCTGGGCCGACACCGACATCACCGGACACGCCGAGGTCAACGCCATTCGCAACGCCTGCCGCGCGCTCGGCACCATCGACTTGTCGGGCTGCACGATCTACTCCACCTGTGAGCCCTGTCCGATGTGCTTTGCTGCTTGTCACTGGGCGCGGCTCGATCGCATCGTGTTCGGCGTCAGCATCGCCGACGCACAGGCGCTCGGTTTCAGGGAGCTGGCAATCTCGAATGTGACGATGAAGGCGCTCGGCGGTAGTAGCGTAGAGAGCAGCGGCGGCTGCTTGCGCGAGGACAATTTACGCCTGTTCCGGGGCTGGCGCCGGCGCCGAGGGCGGCGCGCATACTAGGCCCGCCGGCTGCGTTGTTTTGCGAGCGAATGTGCTACAGCAGCGGGCATGAGCGCCGTTGCCACGCCAGAGGTGTTCGAGCAATTCGCCCGCTACGTGTCGCCGTACAAGGCGGCGACGTGGTCGGGCTACGGCATCGACTTCGTCATCGGCCGCCGCGAGGGCGTCTACCTCTGGAATCTCGAAGGCAGCAAGCGTTTGCTCAACTGCCACGTCAACGGCGGCACCTTCAACCTCGGGCACAGCCATCCGGGTTTGCGCCAGGCATTGCAGCACGCTTGTGATTCGCTCGATATCGGCAATCACCACTTCGTCAGCGCGCAACGCGCGGAGCTGGCCGCGCGGCTCGCGGCAATCACCCCAGGTGATATCCAGTACACCATTTTTGGCGTCGGCGGCGGGGAGGCGGTAGACTGCGCCATAAAGGTTGCGCGCGGTTACACGCGGCGGTCAAAGATAATCAGTGCCGCGGGCGGGTACCACGGCCACACCGGGTTTGCGCTGGCCGCAGGCGATCAGCAGTACCGCGCCCCGTTCGGACCGATGGCCCCGGGGTTTGTGCAGGTTCCCTTCAACGACGTCGAGGCGCTGGCTGCCGCTGTCGACCGCGACACCGCGGCGGTGATCTTCGAGACTGTTCCGGCCACCCTCGGGATGCCGCTGCCGGCGCCGGACTTCTACCGGCGCGTCCGCGAGCTGTGCGACCAAGCGGGGGCGCTGTTCATCGCCGACGAGGTGCAAACCGGGCTCGGCCGCACGGGCAAGATGTGGGGCATCGAGTGGTTCGAGGTGGTGCCGGATATTCTGGTGACCGGCAAGGGCCTCAGCGGCGGGCTCTACCCGATCACCGCCACCTGCCTGCGCCCGCATTTGATCGAGGTCTTTCGCGATGACCCCTTCATTCACGTCAGCACCTTCGGCGGAGCGGAGTTGGGGTGCGTTGTGGCGCTGGCGCTACTCGACGTGATCAATGCACCGGGGTTTCTCGACCGCGTCAACCGGCTGGCGGCGTGGTATGCCGCCGAACTGGAGGGGCTGCGGCGCAAGCACCCGGGCACGCTGGTCGAGGTGCGCCAGCTCGGGTTGTTCATCGGTTTGCGCTACGGGCATCCCCAAGGCGGCCCGCTGATGACTAAGCTCTGCTACGACGCCGGCTTATTTGCCCTCTACGCCAACAACGACCGCAGCGTGCAGCAGTTCCTGCCGCCGTTGATCATCAGCGACAGCGAGGCCCAAGCGACGATCGACATCCTCGATCGCTGCCTCGGGCAACTCCGCGCCATGATCGACTGACGGCCGCGGGCGGGGCCGCGCCAGCGCCACTTTCCCACGCGCGTTGCCGCTGTCAATAAGGGAAACCCTTAGTCGCCGTGGATCCGGCTCGCCTTGCGCGCGGGTCATTTACGAGGTGTCTGCACCGCATGCGAGAACGGCGTTGAAGTCTGGCCCGTCGCTCAGGCTCTTGCATCCGGGCGTGAGATTCAGCCGGCGCGTGAGAGCACGGCTACGCCCCCAACCAGCGGCGGTGACGCCAGACGTAGTGCATCAGGAACGGCCCGAAGCTGAAGCAGGCTAGGTTGATGCCGATCTCCGCCGCCATCTCTGACCCGATCGCCGCGTACATGCCGTGCTCCAGATTGTACAGCGTATCCATCAGGCCCAAGTAGATGAAGGCGCTGCCGGCGGCGATGCCAAACACCACGGCATAGGGCTGCCGGCGGCGCAAGCCCACGGCACAGACCACCGCGGCAATGCCGAGCCAGGCATCGGCGGCCGGGAAGGCCCGCTCGAAAACCAGGTAGCACGGCTCCTGGCTCGATTGCACCGCACCGGTGGTGAAGAACAGTACCCAGTAGAGCAGATTGAGCGCCGCGCTGACCCACAGCGTCACAACCACCGCCCGCAATCCTGCCGGTTCAGACGCTAGCATAGGGGGCCTATAGTACGAGGAGCGCCGCCAAGACAACTGCACTCCGGCTCGGTACTTCCGGCTCGGTGTGAAACCGGCTACGCTGCCGGCGATGGCCCCGGGCATCGCCCGAGGCCAGACGCCATCTCCGCCATGCTCACCCTGACCATCTACAGCCGCCCCGCCTGCCACTTGTGCGACGAGATGAAGGCGGTGGTGTTGCCGCTGGCGGCGGAATTCGGCGCCGTCGTGGAGGAGATCGACATCGACACCGACCCGGCGCTGGCGGCGCAGTACGGCCTCGAGATTCCCGTCCTGTTGCTCAACGGGCGCAAGGCTTTCAAGTATCGCGTGACTGCGGGCGAGCTGCGCGCCCGGCTGCGCCGGGCGTGCAGCGGGATTATTGCAAGCCGTTGATTATCCCTGATATGTAGGCGCCAATCGCAAAAGGTCGGGCGCGCAGCCCGAGGGAGGGAATGGCGATGGAAACAAACCGTGGCATCGTCGCAGGGACGCTGGTAGCGCTGGCGCTGGTGGCTCGAAGCGCCGCCGCCGAGGTTACCATCGACAACTTCAGCAGCGCGGTCAGTACCTACTACGTCACCAACACCAATGTGGCGCAAACGGTCGTGGGCAGTACCACGGTGACCGATCCCGGTCGTGCGGGCGTGATCGGCGGCGTCAGGCAGCTGACGGTCGAGGCACAGTCGCTACTCAATATCCCCGTGCCCGATTACATCGTGTCCGGGGTCGAGCCGATCGGCACCTTCCTCGAATACAATTCGACCGTCAACGGCGACGGCCGCATCGAGCTACTCTACGACCGCGGCGGCGTGGGGTTGAATGCACACCTGGGTCGCGCTTTCGGGATCTTGGTGGCGATTATTAACGCCGACGCGTCGGCACCGCCCTACGATGTAGCCATCACACTGACCGACAATAGCGCCAACTCGGCAACTGTGACTCAGACGGTTCCGGTTCCCGGCGGCCCATTGTCGCTCTACTTCCGCTTCCAGGATTTCGTCGGTGTGGATGCTAACCGGCTGTATAGTATCCAAGTGGTGTTCGACCCGAACACGGCGGCCGACTTGCGGATCGGCCGGATCGAGACCTACGGGACGGCGGTAGCCGCGCCGGTGTTGTCCGGCGGGGCATCGCTGCTGCTGATCGGCGGGCTGCTGTTGGTCGGGCTGCTGGCGCTGGCGCCCGGCGGCGCGCGGCTACACCCACGCTGACGGCGCGCCTGCTGCTGCCGGCGCCATGCACCACGACTGCCGCAGAGCGTAGTACCGCCGATCTGCGCCCGCGATGGCTTATCAGCGCCTTTTCCCAGAAAAAGAAGGGGATAGGAGCAATGGCCAAGAGTATTCTGCCGGCTAAGTCTTATCGCTTACGCGGCGGGGTTTCGAGGCCGTTGTTACGGCGACCAGGCCGAGCGCCGCGGCAACCCAACCGGGCCAGTCACCCCAGCGCGTGTAGAGGCTGCTCTGGTCGAGCAGGCGCACGGTGGCGCGCAGATTCTCGCGCGTGAGCAGACCGGTGCGGGCCACCTCACGGCCTATGGGATCGACCACCGCGCTGACACCGCTGTTGGTGGCTCGCACCAGGTACCTGCGGTGTTCGATCGCGCGCAGCTTGGCCATCGCCAGATGCAGCCACGGCTCCTGCGAATCGCCGAACCAGGCGTCGTTGGCCAGAGTAACCAGCAGATGGGGCTTGGCCTCCAACGCCATCCGCCGCACGAAGACCGGCCGCACGGCTTCGTAACAGATCGGCGTCGAAATCCGCCACGGCCCCAGCAACAGCGGCGGCACCTCGGCGGCGGCGGAGAAGTGCGAGGCGTCCGCGAGCCGTTCAGCGAGTGCGGGAAAGAACTCAGCCAACGGAACATATTCGGTAAACGGAATCAGTAGATTCTTGTCGTAGGCCTCTCGAATCACACCGTCAGCTCCGATGAGAAGGGCCGAGTTGAACTTGAGACGCTGGCCGGTCTCCACGCGCACCGACGAGGCGCCAAAGAGCAGCGGGGCCGAGATATCGCCACGTACCAGCCGGCCTGAGAGCGGCAGCGGCCGCTTGAGACCACGCGTGTAGATGGTCTCCGGCCACACCACCAGATCCAACTCCCCGGCGGCCAGCAGCTCGCGGGTCTGTTCGAGATAAAGGCGATGGTCAACCGCCGCTTGATTGCCCTTCTCATGCACGCCGAGGTTGCCCTGCACCAGACCAACACGCAGAGCCGGCGCGCCGGCGATTGCTTCTTCCATCTGGCGAATGCGCACCGTACCGTAGCCCCAGGCGAGCGCCACGGCGAGCGCGGCCAGCGCCCATGTCAGCCTCGGGCGCGGGCGGCGGCCGCGCATCCACCGCCAAGTCTCGAAGATCGCGACGTTGATCACTGCCAGCAACGCACTCAAGAGCAGCGGCCCACCGAGGTCGCAGATCTGCACCAGGTTGCTGTGCTCAGCCAGGGCGTGGCCAAGATAGACGGGGAAGAGCGCCGGGTAGAGCCACTCGAGGACAACCAGCGACGCGACACCCGCGACGCCCACCGGCCCGCCGTTTCGTCGCACTAGCTGGTAGAGGGCGGCCGAGAGCGCGAAGCGCAGAGCGAACCAGCAGGAGTCGGTAAGCCAGAGCAACGCCCCGAGTAAGACGTTGCCGCCAAGAAAGACCTCGACGATGCGCCACAGCCAGAGATAACCGCCGGCATAGGCAACCCACCCGAAGGTCCAGCCGACGAGCGCCGCCGCGCCCAGCCCTCGTGGGCGGGCCTCCTCTAACGCTCGCCAAAGGACAGCCAGGCAAACGAGCGCCAGCGGCCAGATGCCAAAGCCGACAAAGCCGAGGCAGCAGAGCGCACCGCCGACGCCGGCGAGCAGGAACGGGCGGCCGCGCTCCCAGCGCCGGCTCACCAGATTCTCCCTCTCTTCATGAGCCTCGCTTGCTGAGCCAACGATAGCCCCACCCGGCCGGTGTCGAGCGGGCGGCCGAGAACTAGCGGGCTTCGCCATCTTCACCGCATTGCCGTAGAAATCCGCGCCATGGCTTCCGCTAGCCGATCGTCCGATACGGTCAACGAGAAGCGCACAAACCCTTCCCCATATTGGCCGTAAGCCGGCCCCGAGGCGACGACGACCTGGGCGCGTTCGAACAGCAGCGTAGTGAACTCGAGGCTGGTCATGCCCCGCGGCACCGGCACCCACAGGTAGAACGTACCGCGCGCCGGCCGATAATCGATGCCGATGGCGCGCAGCGTGTCGAGCACCAGAGCCCGGCGCCTGGCGTAGATCGCCAGCATGTGATCGATGTTGCCGGCGCAGTGTTCGAGCGCGGCAATACCGGCATACTGAACGGCGTTGAACACGCCGGAGTCGGTGTTCTCCTTCACTTGCGAGATGGCCGCGATGAGGTCGCGGTTGCCCACTGCCATGCCCAGCCGCCAGCCGGTCATGTTGAACGGCTTGGAGAGCGAGTTGAGCTCGACCCCGACATCTCTGGCTCCGGGGACCGACAGGAAGCTCAGCGGCCGCTCGCCGTCAAAGACAATTTCGATATAGGGATTGTCGTAGCACACCGCGATGTCGTACTGGCGGGCGAAGTCGACCAACTCGCGCAGGAACGCCGGTGTGGCTACCGCACCGGTGGGGTTGTTCGGGTAGCACACGAACATCGCCGTCGCCTTGCGAGCTAGATCGGCCGGAACGTCGGCCAGCACCGGCAGGTAGCCGTGCTCGGGCCGGATCGGAATGCTCACCGGCTGGCCGCCGCCGATGAGGATACTGGCCCGGTAGGCGGGATAACCCGGGTCGGTCATCAGGACCGTATCGCCGTGGTTTACGCGCGCCAGGACAAAGTGGTGGCAGCCTTCCTTCGATCCGATCAGGCCGAGCACCTCGGTAGCCGGATCGAGCGTGACCCGGTAGCGCTTGGCGTACCAGTTCGCGACCGCCTGGCGGAAAGCGAGCATCCCCTTCTCTTCATCCGTGGGGTAGCGGTGATTGGCGGGGTCGCCGGCCGCTTGAGTCAGGGCTTGGATCACCGGGCCCGGAGTGGGCTCGACCGGGTCGCCGATGGCGAGGCTGATGACGTCAATCCCGCTAGCGCGCGCCTGGCCGATCTTCTTGCGCAGCTCCATGAACGGATACGGGGGAATCAGCTTCAGCCGGTCGGCGGGACGCATGGCGGGCTCTCCTTGGTCGGACTCAGGTTGGCGCCCGCACTACCACCCAGTGCCGGCCATCGCAACACCTTCAGCCCGCCATTTGTAAATCGCCGCCGAAGGCGCTATGAGCGCTGGTGCCGCGCTTACGGGCGCGAGTTGTGCCGTCGGATGCGGACGGGGAGCGATGCTCCCCATGGGACAGGGGGGAGGTTTCTACGGCGCCATGCCCCATCGGGCACTGATCGGAATCGGGTCCAACCTCGGGGACCGTAAAGCGAATTATCGCGAGGCTTGCGATCGCATCGCAGCCTTGCCGGCCACCCGTACCGTCAAAGCGTCATCGCTCTACGAGAGCGAACCATTGGGCGACGCCAAGACGTGGTTCGTCAACGCGGTCATCGAGATCGAAACCGAGTGCTCGCCCGCCGAGCTACTCAAGCGGCTACAAGCCATCGAGAAGAGCATGGGCCGCAAGCGGGTGAAGGGCAAACGCTGGGGCTCGCGCATCATCGACCTCGATATCCTCTTCTTCGACAAGGAGGTCATCGACAAGCGCAACCTGGTGGTGCCGCACAAGGAGCTCCACAACCGGCGTTTCGTGCTGGTGCCGTTGTGCGAGCTGGTGCCGCAGATGGTGCACCCGCGGCTCAACCACACCATGTCCGAGCTGCTCGCGGGCCTCAAGGACAAGAAGAAGGTGCACTTGCTGCCCCGTGCGTAAGGCGACGGCCTTTGCTACCATCACCGCCAGCACCCGCAGGCAAGGAGACGCCGAATGAAGCTGTTCATCGATACCGCGGACGTCAACGAGATCCGCGAGGCCGCCAGTTGGGGGATCATCGACGGCGCGACCACAAACCCGTCGCTGGTGGCCAAGACCGGCCGCGATTTCGAGTCGGTAATCAAGGAAATTTGCGCGATTGTGGACGGCCCGATCAGCGCCGAGGTCGTCAGCACCGAGGGGGCCGGGATGGTGGCGGAGGGGGAACGGCTGGCGCGGATGCACCGCAATGTCTGCGTCAAGGTACCGATGTGCATCGAGGGGTTGAAGGCCACCAAATTGCTCAGCGGCCGGGGCGTCGCGGTCAACATGACGCTGATCTTTTCGGCTGCCCAAGCGTTGCTGGCGGCCAAAGCCGGCGCCCGCTTCTTGAGCCCATTCGTCGGACGACTCGATGACATCGGCCACGACGGCATGGATCTGATCGGACAGATCGTCCACATCCTGCACAACTACGATTTCCGCACCGAAGTGATTGTCGCCAGCGTGCGCCATCCCGGGCATGTCGTCCGGGCCGCAGAGATGGGGGCGCATATCGCCACGGTGCCGTTCTCGGTCATTCAGCAGCTGGTTAAGCACCCGCTGACGGATAGCGGCATCGAGCGGTTCTTGGCCGACTGGAAGAAGGTCCCAGCGCGAGCCTGATCAGGCAGGTTTCGCCCGTACGGGCAAGATGCCTGTACCTATTTCCCAGGGTAGAGGCGAAGTCGTCGACGCGACCGCTTGGCCCAGCCCCGGCCACGCGCAGGCGCAGGCGGGCAGACGGTCAGCACGGCATCGTCGGGCCGCTGCGAAGGCAATCGGTCGAGAAAGATGTGCGATGCTGCGGC
>JACQVA010000177.1 GCA_016210005.1 Deltaproteobacteria bacterium
GGATGGTCGGCAAGGGTGTCGTCGTCGGCTACCACCCACACGTCACCGATGGCCGTTCCAACCAACTTGAAGGCCACCAGCTCGCCGGTGTCGGGGTCGAACGTAGTGGAAAAATGTTCGCGGTTACGTTCCGGAATCGACTCGACAAACTTGCCAGAAGCCCTTTTGTCAGGTTTGTCAAGTTCGTCCCGGCAGGCGTGGCGCTGTTTTTCGGGGTCCCAGGCAAGCCAACGCGACTCAAAGCGTGCCATGGGCCTCCTCTCGCAGCTCGGGATGCAGGCGTACCACCTCGGACGTGCGGCCCTTGGTTTCGAGCGCCTCAATGCGCAACCAGCCCAGGGCCTCCATGTCCGCGAGTGCGGCACGCACGTTGTCTGCATTTGTGAGCGCCGGCCATTGGTGGCGGTAGAGGTCCCGGATGCTGACGCCGTCCGCGATATGCCCGTGCTCGATGCGATCAGCCAGGGCTCGCGCCGCAAGGCGACCGGGGTTCAGCTCGACGGCATAGATGCGTCGCGCGTGCGCATCAAGGAAGTCTACCCAGGTGGCGGCCAGTCGCGCCGCGGCCAAGGTCACGGGTCCGGGTTCGGTTTGGTTGCTGACTACGCCGAGCAAATGGAACACCAGAGCGAGTGCCGGCATCAACGAGCGATACTTTGCCACGTGGCTTTCGTACGCGGGGAAGGCGTCAAGGTCGGCGCCGCGTAGCCGCACTTCCAATTGCTCGCGCCACTCATCGAAAAGAGCTTGCGCATAAGGTGCAAACCGGAGTGCCGGAATTTCACTGTGATCGGTCGACGCACCCAGCGTGTTGGCGTCGAGGCTATCGAGTGCCGTGAAGGCAGCCGCCACACGCTCCCGTGCGGCCGTCTCTGGCCAGCGATCAACATTGCGCCACTCGCCGGTGATCTCTGGCCACACTGCCAATTGGAAGCGCTGCAAGAGTCCGTCATCGCCGCGGCCTTCGGTGGCAGCGTCGGTGATGCATCGCTGTAGCTTCGAGGGTTGGATTGTGCCCAGGACGGACAGCGTGGGCGCCGGGGTATGCACGGTACCGCGACCGATGCGATCACAGGTGTACGCATCGGTCGCCTTCCACGCCTCAAGGAAGAATTCGCGTTCACCCTCGCGACCAGGCTTTTCTAGCGTGCGCAACCAGCCCGCCAGTTCATCGCGCAACAGCAGCAACCCGCGCGGGTTTCCGCGCAGCAGCTCCCCTAGCTTTTCAGCCGTCGCGTCTTGTGTCAGGTAGCGGCGCTCTTGCAGGGCGCATTCGCCCTTGGCGCTGTTCAATGCAGCGAGGTCCGTTTTGAACTTCTCGATGTCCGCGGCGCGCTTCGTCGCGTCTCGTTTCAGCCGCGCAATTTGCAGCTCGATCGCCTCACGCTCAATGTCCGCCGCGGCAGCGTCTTGGCGATAGCGCTCGCTGGCTTGCGCCGCCAGCCGGCGAATGAAGCGGGTCCCTTCGCTCAGCGCGGGGCTCTTCATGGTGCCCGGTCGACCCACAACCATGCCCCACAGGTTAGCCAATACGAGCCAGTCGTCTTGGCGCTTCGGGTGAATGCCGACGCTGCGACCGATGACGGCACCAGCGGTGACGAGCGCCGGTGCCGCCACCATCTCAGACGGAGCTTGCAACCGTTCGGTGGCGTCGTCGATCCACGCGCGAAGGGGCTCCGGCAGCAGCTCGCTTGGCAGGGCCGGCACCTCCACCACGGCAGCAGATAAGGGCTGGCGCTCCGGCCAGTCGGGTGAGCACGCCAGTGGTGAGGTTTTCACGTCAACCGATTCTCGCAGCACATCCATGGCCACATCTTTCGGCAGGGGGTCCGCAAGGTCCCAGCCCTCGGGCAACCCGGACGGTAGCGCGACAACGCGCACGCTCTGCGCTCCAGCTGCTCGCGCCAACTGCGCTGCCTCAGCCGCGTAGCGCTCGCCCGGTGCGTCGGCGTCAGGCAATATGACCACGTCTCGCCCGCGCAGCGGTGACCAGTCGGCTTGGCCAGCCGCCTTGCTGCCGGCCGGTGAAGTGGTCACCACGTAATCGCGAAACAAGATCGCTGCGGCATCCGCGGTCTTCTCCCCTTCAACCAAGAGCACCGGTGCTTCTGCTCGACTGGCCAGTGCGTCCAGCCGGTACAGTGGCCGGGGTGCCGGCCAACTGCGCCAGCGCCAGTGTTGTCGTCCATCCGGTTCCCCGCAGTAGGTCAACGGGAGAATCTGCTTGCCGGCCGGCGTATCGAACCGGGCAACGTACCCAAGCACGCGGCTTTGCGCGTCGCGGTAGATCCAGTGCTGCGACGCAACACCGTGCTCTCGATGCCGGAGCACCGGCGCCGGCGCGCTCTCCGGCACAGGCAGAATGACTCGCGGCTCTGCCCCGCTGCGTGCGTCGGCGTGCCCATGTGGCGCACCGTTGCTCATCGCAGCTAGCGCCCGTGCGGCGTCGCCTTGAGACTGGCCGTTCAGGTATGCGTACAGCGAAACCAGATCACCACCCTTGTCGCCGGTCGCGAAGTCTGCCCATTTCCCCGTGTCGACGTTCACTCTGAATGATCCTGCCTGCTGGTCGTTGCGTGTCGGGTTGCGCGCAACGTACTCGCGCCCGCACACGCGGCCATCGGGCAGCCACCGCGCAAGCAGCTCGGGCAGTCGTGCTAACGCCGCGCCGTTGATGCGCACGAAGTCTACGCGATTTCTCATGCTGCGTCGCCCGCGTCACTCGTGCTGCGCCGCGTTTGCGCTTCGATGTACGCGCGCTCTATCCGTCGTCTGGCTAAGTCCTCTACGTCGGCAAGGCGGTACAGGCGCACGCCCGTCACGGTACGCACGCAGCGGCGCGTATTAGAGTCCGCGAGTTGTCGCACACGCGCGGGCGTTAGCGACAGCTCGCGCGCCACCGCCGCAGTAGCGAGATAACCTGATCCTCGCTCATGCATCATACCCTAAGGATAGCATAAGTGTAGGGTTTTGTCAAGGCTTATTATGTGCACCGTTGAGCCACGTGTTGCGCTACACAACAACTTGACATGTCGCTCGCTGGCGCCATGCGGTGCGTACATAGCAACCGAAGACCAAAGTGGGTGCCACGGGTCCCACAATCGTCACAAGAGGCAACAGTGGTATTGGGTTTTTGGCTTCGAGCGGTGGAATTACCCGTACATGCCTAGGGGACATTACCGATGCGTTAGTTTTTGGCGAAAGTACCTCGCGGCGCTGCCGCGGCGAATCGGTGCGAGAAACGGCACACGGCGCCCCCCCTGGTGGCTGCAAGAATGCCCCTGTGGCGCGCACAGATGCCCCAGGGGCGGCGTTCTACGTTCGGGTAGGGTGGGCGGCTAAGGGGCGAAGAGCGACGGGCGCCTGGCGTCGCGCGGCGCAACCATTCACCTCATGGCTGTGACCATGCATAGACGAGCAGGGCAAGCAGCAGAAGGCTGAGAAGGAAGATCAGACGCCGCGCGGCCTGGCTGCCCGTCAGCCCCCTAGGGGCGGGCATTACGGCACTCGCGGTCCGAAACTTCGCCAAGGCCGCAGCTCTCGCCGCCGCTATGTGTACTAACAGTGGCGGGATGTACCAGAGGTACGCGTACGCGATAAGAAATACTGGGTTGCTACCGCCCGCGCCGTAATAGGATCCAACGAGAAATCCCGGCCCAAACCACCACATCGCCGCAAGCAGTAGCCATTGGACACCGCGGGCAGTACGGCCACGCAAGATATCACCCAAGCCAGGCAGCACGAAGCTCGCAAGACCCGCGATCGCATCGGAGTTGCGGTTAGTGTTAAGCGCGGCAAGCGGCCGACCACACTTCACGCACGCTGGCGCAGCCTCCGACACTTCGGTGCCGCAGTCGGGACATCTAATCAATGCCATGGCGATCTCCGTTCGGTTCGCGCGCGCTACTCCGATGAGTCGCAACTGGGAAACGCTTGCGGGTGCATTTGCATAGCGGGTTTTGTCTTGTCAAGCGGTGTGCGGGTGCGCCCGGGTGCGCCCGTCGGCGGGTGTTGCTGCTTGTAGCGTTCAGATACGGGAGCAGCGATCGCTAGACGTCCCGGGCGCCTGGCAGCGCGTGGCGGTCAAGCGGTCCAGGGGCGACAATCGCGCCAAGGAACGGATGAGGCTACCCCTCACCTTGGTCACGGTCGTTGGTTCCTAGCCCCGGAAACGCCTCTTTACGCCTGGGATTCTTACCAGCCTTGCGTGTCTGGCTGGTGTCCGCAAGGCGCTGTCCCGCTCGGCTGTTCGCCGTTCTCCCGCTCCGCCGCCTCACGGATTCCGTCATCACGGCGTGTTCGTCGGTGTTGGGGTCTTGGTCGGCCGGCGGGTGCGGGTAGCGGTGGGCGTTGCGGTGGCGGTCTTAGTCGGGGTCTTTGTTGGGCGCCGGGTGCGGGTAGCGGTCGGTGTTGCTGAGCGGGTTGGGGTGATTGTTGGCGTTCGGCTCGCGGTGGCGGTTGGCGTCCGCGTTGGCCTCTTGGTGCGGGTACCCGTCGGTGTAGTCGTCTCAGTGGTGGTCGGCGTCACGGTCGGTGTCCGCGTCGCTGTGGAAGTCGGCGTCCTCGTCGGTCTAAGCGTGCGGGTACTGGTCGGTGTGGCGGTCGGTGTACGCGTCGGTCTGAGCGTGCGGGTACTCGTCGGGGTGTTCGACGGCGTACGCGTCGGCGTCACGGTCGGGGTGATGGTCGGCGTGTTGGTCGCTGTAAGCGTCGCCGTCGGGGTGTTCGTCGGGGTGCGCGTCGGCGTCGAGGTGGGAGTGTTGAAGTTCTCATTGTGCGCCGCCTGTTCAGTGCTGGTGACCGTCAGGTTCTGGTCCACCGTAAACCCTGCTGCCGATGCGCCAAAGTTCGCGGCCCCGTCTTGGGTGGCCACGAACACAATCAGTTGGCAGGTGGAGAGATCGACGCCGCAGTTGCCGCGGAGTAGGAAACCGTCCGGCGTGATTTGCTTGGTGCCAACGCCGCCCGGGTCCAGGTTGCCCACGTGGCTACCCGCAGTGTCATCGAAGGTAGTATTTTGTCCCGACACTTCGCCGCTGTTCACGTTGGACTGCACCACAGCGCCCGCCGGGGACGGGAAGGCCATCGTCGTCCCGCTCACCGAGCATCCGGTGATCGCACGACTAACCGAGGCAATGTCCACCGCTGCCGGCACTTTCGCATCCGCAGTGGTCACCGGGACCAGCGTTTCGGTAGTCGAGACCGCATCCGCGCTGACGGTGCGGGTACCGCCCGGCAACGTTAAGACACCCTTCCCGCCGCCAGCCGAAGCGTTGAAGTTAACGGAACACGATATCGTGTTGTTCAGAAGCCCATCCAGTACCGTAGTGCGCACCCTGTTGGGGAGCAAAGAACCCTGCCCAGTCGCAATTGCGGTCAATACTGGCCCCCCGGACCCGCCGGGCGCCTCGGTGCAGGTATTGGCGTTGCTGGCAGTCAAGGCCACGTTGGTGACCTGCATCCCAATACTGCCGGAGCCAGTCTTGATGATCACGTAGGCGTGGTTGTCATCCGAAACGCACGTCTCCATCAGCAAAGCCCAGGCCGCTTGCGCGCCAAGCAGGCTTAGTCCCAGAGCGAAGAACGCCATTCGGGACACCACCGCTATGCGCGTGTGTACCTCGCCGTGTCCCTCTAATTGCGCCGATGTGAGCAGCATTGTCCACCCCCTGCGTATCGTAGACCCATCTCGGGAGAATCGGCCGGCTGCACCTGCCGCACTCGACGTTTGCCCCCTCCGGATCAAAGTCTGGACAGGCTGACAACTACCCGTGGTCCGTTAACACAGCGCCGGATTTGGCGTCAAGGAATATCTGCGCGCTGCGCGCCGCTGCCAGGCCAGAAAACCCGCGGGTCTTGTCCAGGCAATATTGCAGCATTTTTCTTCGACCCTTGGCACCGGTCGCCATCCGATGCCCGTGTGGTGTACATTGTCGGGTGGGGGCGCCAACTAGGAGCCACGGGCGCCTGGCGTCGCGTGGCGCAACCATTCACCTCATAGCGCCCAGGGGGCTTGCCGGTACGGCATCGGCCAACACGCTCAGCGCTCGCGGCTGGCGATTCGTGGTCTCTACCGTGGTCTGCCAGTTTCTGCCGCCGCTGGCACCGTAAAAGCCTCGGACAATTCTCGGACAGAGCCGAAAAAGCGCAACCAGCGCAAGGCTGTTTTCGGGAACGTTTGATTTCGATTCCTGTGTTCGACCGGGTTTTCCCTGATTCTTGTGCTCGCGACGGGTTCCGCCTCCCCTTTGCTCAGGCGGTTCAGTTCCGACGCGGCCAACGGCGAGACTGTCCGAGTTTTGTCCGACGACTCATCCCAAACCGGCACAAAGCGTCACAAGCCGCGGGACTCTTAACCGCGGTTTCATCAGCATCTCTTGCCAGTCGTTGGCGTGCGTGACGCGCTTCGCCGGACTGAAAATCCTTGTGTCGAGTGTTCGATTCACTCCCTGCCCACTTCCGCCCACCGGTCAGGCAGCCGAGCGCGTAGCATTCGAGGCCGTGGCCGAGGGCACCCAGACGCGGAAGGTGGAGCCCAAACCGAGCTCGCTCTCCACCGCGATGGTGCCACCGAGCATGTCGAGCAGCCGCCGCACGATGTAGAGACCCAGGCCAACGCCGCCGTAGGTGCTACCAATCGCCCGGTCGGCCTGGCGGAAGGGCTCGAAGATGATGCTTTGCGCCTCCCGCGGGATGCCGATGCCGCTGTCGCTGACGGCAATCTCAACCCCACCGTCGCGCGGCTCGGCGCCGATGCTGATGCGGCCCTGCTTGGTGAACTTGACCGCGTTGCCGATCAGGTTCTTCAGTACCATCTTGAGTTTCACCGGGTCAGTGCACAGGCACAAGCCAGCCGCGGCCACTTTCCATTCGAATTGCACCTGCGGCCGCTCGCGCCACGCTTGGGTCTCGGCATCGACTTCGGCAACAAGATCACCGAGGCGCACCTCTCTGAGCTCGAGCGCCACGGGGCGGGTTTCGAGCCGGCTCAGGTCCAGCGTGGCTTCGATCAAGTCAAGCAGCTCATGCGAGCTCTTAGACATCCGGAGTAGTGTATCAGACTGCTCCGGGGCCAGATTTCCGAACGCGCCGTCGAGCAGCATGTCGTTGTAGCCGATGATCAGGTTCAGCGGCGTGCGCAACTCGTGCGACATCGAGGCCACGAAATCCGACTTGAGACGGTTGGCGCGCTCCAGCTCCTCGACCAGGCGGGCATTGGCGAGCGCCATCGAGGCCAGCTGCGAGATACCGCGGGCGATGCGCCATTGCCGCGTTGTCAGCGGCTCGGTCCGCCGGCGCCAGCCGGCGGTGTGCACTCCGATCAACTCTTTGCCGCGGCGAATGCCCATGCCCAGCTGCACCGTCAGACCGAACGGCGGCGGTTGTGCCGGCAGCAAACCCGGCCCCGATATCCGGCCGACTTCGGCCACGTCGTCGCGTTCTAGCTGCGCCCGCAGCGGCGCCATCGTCGCCGGCGGCACGCGCAGGACCCGGATCACTTGCTGCTCCTCGGGCGTGGTGCCGTGAGCCGCGACCGGCACGTAGGCATCTTCCTCCGGCCGCCACAGCAGGGTGTAGCCGAGATCGCTTTCGAGCACCTCGGCCGTCAGTTGGCATAGCCGTTCGAGAATTACGGGGGTATCGAGCGAGGAGATCAGTTCTTGGCCGACGCGGGCCAACGCCGCCGACACTTCGGCCTCCTCCTGCAGCTGCACCGTCTTCACTTGCAGGGCGGCCTCAGCTCGACGCCGACTGGCTTCGCCCACCTCCGCGCGGTCGCGTTCGTGGCGCGTACGGTCGACCAGGTAGCCGTAGAACGCCGCGGCCGTGAACAGAAATGGAATTCGGATCAGCGAGGGCGACGTCCACAGCGACCAGCTGCCGCCCGTCGCGGTCAAACCGTAGAGGTAGGCAGCGCACACGGCCACGGCGCCGATCGCGATCAGGCGCAGGTTCTCGCCGATCGCCGCCAGCAACAGCACGAAGAAGTAGAGGTAGAAAAACTCCGCCTCGAACCGGCCGCTCTGCAGCAACACCGCGGTGACCCACAACGTATCGCCGATCACCATGCCGATGCCGAACATCAGCGATTTGGTCACCGCCGCCGACAGCTGGGCGATGATTACATTCGAGACCAGTGCGGCCGAGATCAAGAGCATCGCACCGGCCGGCGGCAACAAGAAGTCGCCTTCGACCAGCAGCAAATACGCCGTGGCCGCAATCAGCGTGTAACGAAGCAGTATGAGCGCACGACTGGCCGACAAAATCTCCATTTTCATCCTGCCGCAAATCCAACCCCGCCGCGTCGCCTGCCGCAGCCGGCTACAATCTCACGTTGCACGTCGAGCGACTGCCTCCCCATCAATGCCCCGGTTGCGCTTGCCCTCATCACCACCCGGCAAAACTAACAGTTAATCAAGTCAGTAGTCTAGTGTTACCTAGCTGTCAAGAACAAATATGCCCGCGACGTGTCCAGTAAATTTTGCAACCTCGAAGCCGGCGCGCCGAGAGCATGGTGGCCTGCATAGCGTCTGCGGCCCGCCCAGTCTTATTGCTCGCCGCCACCCGAGACCTGGAAGCAAGATCAGTTGGGCGACGGGCCCCACTCGCTCAGTTCAAGAGACAAACGCCGCGCGGGCGCCAGGCTGCCGTAGGTGCGTTCGAGCACCCGGCGCACGCGGGCCAGCAACTCGGTGCGATCGAAGGGCTTCCCGATGTAGTCGTCGGTACCGGCGAGAAACCCGCGCGCGCGGTGGCGTGGGTCGTCGAGGGCCGTCAGCATCAGAATCGGAATGAAGGCCGTGCGCACATTGGAGCGCAGCTGCTCGCACACCTGGTAGCCGTCCATCTGCGGCATCATGACGTCGAGTAAGATCAGGTCCGGTGGCTGCTGCTCGATGCACGCCAAGGCCTCGGCACCGCTGGCGGCGACCTCGACCGAGATCGGCATTCCGCTACGCTCGAGCGCCAACGACAGCAGCCGCAGAAAATCCGGTTCATCGTCCACCACCAAGGCGTGGAACTGCCGTCCCTCGGCGCTCTTGGGGGTTTGGCGCAGCGTGGCCAAGGCGGGCGCGGGCGCCGCCGGCACCGTAGCCAAGGCGGCTGCGGCAGGCGTTTCCTTGGCAGCCGCGGGTGGGTTTGACGCCGCGCCGCAGTGCGGGCACGCGCGCCACTGCGGTTGCAGCCGGCCGCCGCAGCCACCGCAGTTGGTATGCAACGGCGTTGTACAATTGGGGCAGATGACGTACGAATCCTCGACCGCCTGATGACACACCGGGCAGTGCCTCGCGTCGTCTTCGACATCGACAACTCGGACCATCTCTTCCGCCGTACTGAGACCGGCCAGCACCTTCTGGGCCCCGTCCTCCGCCAGCGTACACATCCCCTCGGCGCGGGCTTGCGTGCGTAGATCGGTTTCCGTCGCTTTGCTTTCGATCAGCGCGGCAATGCGGCGGGTGATCGGCAGCACCTCGAAAGCCGCCATGCGGCCGCTGAAGCCGGTCTTGCGGCACGCGCCGCAGCCACGGCCGCGCCGATACGACGGCGCCCCTGGTGGCAGCCGCAACGCCTTCAGCGCCGCCGGCTCCGGCGTGTACGGCTCGCTGCAATGCTCGCAGGTGCACCGCACCAGCCGCTGCCCCATGATCAGGTGCAGCGACGAGGCCAGCATGAACGGCTCGATGCCCAGATCGATCAGCCGGATGATCGTCGAGACCGAGTCGTTGGTGTGTAGCGTACTGAGGACCAGATGCCCGGTCTGCGCCGCGCGCAGCGCGATCTCGGCGGTCTCGGCATCGCGAATCTCACCCACCAAGATCACGTCCGGGTCTTGCCGCAGAATCGAGCGCAAGGTGCCGGCAAAGGTCAGCCCCTGCTTCTCGTTGACCTCGACTTGGTTCACGCCCCGCAGCTGATACTCGATCGGGTTCTCGATCGTCACCACGTTGCGGGTGGGCGAGATGATCTCGGCGAGCATGCCGTAGAGCGTAGTGGTCTTACCGCTGCCGGTCGGACCGGTCACCAGCACCATGCCCTGCGGCCGGGTAATCGCCTGGCGAATGCAGTCGAGGTCGCGCGGCGACAAGCCGATCGAGGCCAGGCCCCGCGGCGCCGCCGTCGGGTCGAGGATGCGCATCGTGAGCTTTTCGCCGAACTGGGTCGGCAGGCTCGAGACCCGCAAGTCGATCAGCGAGTCGCGGTAACGGATGCGGATGCGGCCGTCTTGCGGAACGCGGCGCTCGGTGATGTCGAGCTTCGCCAGCACCTTGCAGCGGGCGATCAAGGCATCTTGCACCCACTTGGGCAGCCGGAAGGACTCCTCCAGGATGCCGTTGACGCGATAGCGGACCAGCACCCCCGCGGGGCCGGCCTCGATGTGGATGTCGCTGGCCCCGTTGCGAATGCCCTCCACCAGTATCAAGTTGGACAACTTGATTACCGGCGGTAGGGCGGTCTCTCGTATCAGGCTCTGCACGTCGGTGGGATCGTCGGCCAGCTCGGCCACCGGCAACTCGTTGTCGTCAGGGACACCCTGCAGGTACTGATTCAGGGCCTGATCAAGGTGGTAGGCATGCTGCAATGCGTCGCGCACCGCTGTCGGCGTGGCCACCGCCGCCTGCACCCGGCGGCGCGTGGCAAACTCCACCGCCCGCAACGCCTCGCGATCGAGCGGGTTAGCGGTGGCGATCACCAGCCGGTCTTCGGCCACGCGCAGCGGGATGACCTTATAGCGCGTGGCGAGATCCTCGCGCACCATCTTGGTGACCACCGGATCGAGCGCCAGTGCGGCGAGGTTGACGTAAGGCAAGCGCAGGCGGCCGGCGATCGCCTGGGCCAGCTCATCTTCAGTGGCAATATTGTTGCGTGCGGCCCATTCAACGGGCGACATGCCTTTGGACTTGGTGGCGATTGCGGCCTCGGCCGCGTGCACCTGGTCGCTAGTTAGCAGGCCGGCACGCGCCAGGAAGCTCAACAGGCCGGCATCCGCGCTGGTGATACCACTCATGGTTTGCCTCTCAGATCACGAACAAGGCAAGAGCTATGCCGCCTGACACCGAAAGCGCAGGGCAACATGATCTTGGGCATGCGCGTTGGCCTGCCTGGCGCAAAGCGTCACCGAGCTGTCGAAAGCGTCAATCTGACACTCGCGCGCCGGCGAAACGCTCGGGTAGAAGCGGCAAGAGCAAATTGGCGCATAATCGGAATCGTCTGACAGTGGCGCGCGAACGCACCACGGCAACGGAGGCCTCGTCACTGGCCACGAATAACTAAGCCGGCGGGCAGCGACTCGTCCAGCAACCGCACCCGCTCCTGTGCTTCCAGGGGCACGAGCTCGGTAATCAGCCGGGCGCCGCGCTGGCCGCCGGGGAGGTCCCGCAGGCGTACCGCCAGGCGCTGGCGCAAGCTTTCGTCGAGGTCGCGCTCGCGATCACCGACGAAACGTGCCAGCTGAGCCAGTGTGAACACAGCGGCTTCCGGCTTCGGCCAGTGGACGGCCAGTAGCCGCTCGATCCAGCCGGCTACGGTGCGCTGGGGGACGACGCAGTTGAGCGGCCCGGCGAAGGGGGCGCGGGCACCCAGGCGCCCGAGCGCCCACACCGTCGCGCCACTGCCCTCACCTTTCTCGATCAGCCGCACCAGTTCTTCCCCCAGCTCCGCCTTGGTGTCGGCGCTGAGCTGCTCGCAACTACCCATGAGCTGCCAGTACTCACGCAGCTCCTGCGGGCCGACCCGCGTTTTCAGTTTCTTTTTCAGCCGTGACAGCAGAGCGGGCGCGATTTCATTGAAGAGCTGCTGTTGCTGGGCACGGCTGAGTCCGCCGGCAACGCGTTTCCACAGGCTCCACCACTCGGCGCGATTTTGTAACGCCTTGGGAAAGCGCAGGCCGCCGTTGTAGAGCTTCCACAGTTGCTCGTTGCGCCAGGGGTCGAGTTCGTGCCCGAAGCCGGGGCGCAACAGAAAGCCGGCCAGGTTGAGCCACCGGGCCTCGTGCGTGGGCGAGGTGGCGCGGGCCTGCTCGCCGGCCCACAGCGCGTCCCACAGTTTGCGAATCAGCGGCAACGGCCAGCCGTCCTTGCTTGCCCCGAGTGCGGTTTCCAGCACGGCCGCCAACTTCACCGGGTCGCCGCTGCCGCTGCCGGCGGCCGGGAACACCGCTGCCAGCGCTGTCGTGGCTGCCGCCAGTTGCGCCTCGCTCGCCACCAGGTCGGCGACCGGCTCGGCGGGCGTGGCGGCCGCCAGGGGTGCGCTCTCGCCGGCATTCGGCACCACGTCGCGCAGCTGGAACTGCAAGCGCCAGCGGTGCTCGCTGCGTTGCGAGTGGCACCACACCTCCAGCGTGCCGATCTCGCTGAGGTGGGTGACCACGTGCACCGGGATGCGGGTGGCGCCGGCTTTGCGCCCGAAGCGCAGGACGGTACGGATGGGCGGCAGCTGCGTCAACGAGTCGCGCTCGGCTTGCACCAGCTCTCCGGCGTGCTCGGCGCTGCGGGTGCTCGAAGCATACAGCGGGAAGCTCACCGGCTGATTGGCCATCACATCAAACGCCGGCTCGGTGATCTCGGCGGTCTCGCCGGTGGCCATGCCGCGGTGGACCAAACAGAGCAACGGGATGGTGTCGCCGGCGCCGGGCGCGCCCCCAATGCCCAGATAGTACGAGCGCGCCGCGCCGCCACCGATGCGCACGCCCCGGCCGCGGCGCACCAGCCCATAGTAAGCCGCGCCGCGGGCGACGGCGAGATCGAGGTCGGCGCTGGCCAGCGCCAGCGGCTCGCCCTGCCCGTCTGTGCACCACTGCCCGACCAGTTTCTGGAGGCGGCGGCGAATCTGGGGGGGCTTGAGCGCGCCGCCGTTGAAAAGGATGGCGTCGGGGCAAGCCAGCGGGCTATTGCCGCCGCTATCGCCGCTGTGGCGGCGCAAGAAGGCAGCCAGATGGCGCGGCACCTCGGGCTCGAGCGCAAACGGCAAACCCCACTCCTGCAAACCCGTGCGGGCCGTCTTGCGTGGCCAGGCATCGGCTTCGACCGCCGGGAAGTAACCATCCATCACCGTGCGCTCGACCTCGGCGCGCGTGAGCGTGGCGGTGAGGACACCGCCGACCACCGCCTTGCCGCGACCGACCAAGCGGATCGGCATCTCCGCGGCAGCTTCTTGCCCCAGCAAGCTTTCCTTCGCGCTGCGGCAGAGGTTGGTGAGCGCATGCCAGCGCTGACTATCGAGCTGGCCGCCCAGACGCGGTTCGATCAGCCGCGCCAAGGCGATATCGATGTTGTCGCCGCCAAGCAGCAGGTGATCGCCGACCGCCAATCGCTCCAGCACCAGGCCGCGACCCTGGTCACGCACTGCAATCAGGCTGAAGTCGGTCGTACCACCGCCGATGTCGATCACCAACACCAACCCGACACCGGCCAGCTGCGCTTGCCAGTCGGCTTCGTTGGCACCGAGCCAGGCGTAGAACGCCGCCTGCGGCTCTTCGAGCAAGATCAGGTGTGGTAGGCCGGCTTGCTCGGCCGCGGCCACCGTCAGCTCGCGCGCCACTTCGTCAAAGGACGCCGGCACTGTAAGCACGACATCCTGCGCTGCCAGCGGAGCCTCGGGAAAACGCTGGTCCCAGGCTTCGCGCAGGTGTGCGAGATAGCGGGCGGAGGCCTCTACCGGCGACACCTTCTTCACCTCGGCCGGTGCGCCCCACGGTAAGATCTTCGCCGTGCGATCGACGCCCCCGTGGCACAGCCACGACTTGGCCGACGACACCAGCCGGTCTGGAACGCGCGCCCCCTGCACGCGCGCGAATTCGCCGACGGCGTAGTCGCGCGTTGCCTGCCACGGCAACGCCAATGCCCCCGGCGCGATTTCATGTCCGCCGGCCAGATACAGAAACGACGGCAGCGCCGCCTGCTCCGCTACCTGCGACTCACCGACCAGCTGCGCAATCGCGAACTGCTCGATGGTGCGGCCGTCGCCAGCGGTGTCGACGTACGCCACCGCCGAGTTGGTGGTGCCAAGATCGATGCCGATAATGTAGCGAGGCCGAGTCATGGGACGAGTTTCAGAAAAGCACGCCAGAGGCTCAGGCCGCTGCGCGCAGGTTGAATTCCAGTTTCCAGCGCCGGCTGCCGTCGCGGCTGACGAACCATAGCTCCAGCACGCCGACCTCGGTGACCCGCGCTTGCAGCCGCACCGGCACGAGCGTGCCCTCCTGGCCTTCCCATTCCAACGTGGCGTCGAGCGGGGGCAGCTCCGCGATGTCATCGGTCCACGACTCGATCACCGCACCGACCGCGTCATCGCGTCGGATGTTGGAGCTGAGGAAGCGGAACTCCGCCGGCTCGCCCACAACCAAACCGAACTCCTGCTGCGGCAGTTCGACCTCGCTGCCTTCTTCCACGCCCTGAGGGACGACACACAACGCCTTGATCGGCGGCCGCATCCCGGGCACGGCCGGCATCGCAGTTTCGATGCCGAGATAGAACGTGCGTGCGGTACCGCCGCGGATACGTACGCCGCGGCCGCGCCGGGCCAAGCCGTAGTAAGCCGCGCCGCGAGCCACCGCGTGCTCCGGGTCGCCGCCCGCAAGCACCCGCAGCGCAGCCGCCCCCGCCTCTTGCAGCCATCCGTTGGCGACCTCAATCAGTCGCTGGCGTAAGGCGCCGGCCCGCATCACGCCGCCGTTGAACAGCACCGCCGTCGGGCAGGCAAGTTCGCGCTCCTGCGCCGTTGCTTGGCGGTGGCGGGTCAGGAACTGCGCCAGGTGGCGGGTAACCGCCGCATCCGTGGCATAGGGCAAACCCATTTCCTGCAGACCCGTACGGCGCTGCGCCTGCGGCCGGTCGCCGCCGGCGCAGCGCGGGAAGAAGCCGTCGACCAGCGCGGTGTCGACTTCCGCCCGCGCGATTTCCGCCCGCAAGGCGCCGCCGATCACTTTGCGCCCGCGGCCGAGCAACGCCACCGGCACGCTCTTGTCCTTGCCGTCAGCCAGCAGCCGCTCTTTGGCGGCGCGGCAACTCAAGGCCAGGCCGCGGAACTGCCAGGCATCAAGCTGCGTTCCGGCCGCCGCCAGCCGCTGGCGTACCGCATAGGCGAGAGCGAGATCCATGTTATCGCCGCCGAGCAAGATGTGGTCGCCGACCGCGACCCGTTCCAGCACCAGCTCGCCCTGGTCCTCGCGTACGGCGATGAGGCTGAAGTCGGTGGTGCCGCCGCCGATATCACACACCAGGATCACATCCCCGACCGCCACCGCTTGCCGCCAGCTCTCGCCGCCAGCTTCGATCCAGGCGTACAACGCCGCCTGCGGTTCTTCGAGCAGGGTCAGATTCACCAAACCCGCCGCCTGCGCCGCGCGCGCGGTCAGCTCGCGCGCCACCGGGTCGAACGAAGCCGGCACCGTGAGATAGATGTCCTGCGCTTCCAGCCGCGCGCCCTGGTCACGGCCAGCCACCTCTTGATTCCAGGCCTCGCGCAGGTGCGCCAGGTAATGAGTCGAGGCCTCGAGCGGTGAGAGTTTTCTGACCTCATCCGCACCGCCCCATGGAAGAATCGGTCCGGTACGATCCGCGCCCGCGTAAGACAGCCACGACTTCGCCGACGCCACCAGCCGGCCGGGCACTTCCAAGCCCCGCTTGTGGGCGAACTCGCCGACCACCAGATCACGGCCCTTGGCCCACGGTAGATCGAGCGCGCCGGCGGGCAGCTCACCGGTGCCGGCTAAGTAGAGAAACGACGGCAAGAGCGAACGTGCCTCCACGACGCCGGGGTTCACCACTTGCGGGACCTCAAGCACTCTTAGCGCTGCCTGATCACCACTGCTGGTGTCGGCGAAGGCCACCACGCTATTGGTGGTGCCGAGATCGATACCGACGACGTAGCGGGCGCTCATGAGGGAACCGCGTGCGCACCGGCTCAGGCCACTTCCACCTCCGCCGGCGCGATCACGGCGGAATCACCGGCGGTTTTGGGCAAGGTGATCTTGGCAACCCGCCAGCCGGCGTGCTGCAGCGTACCGCGAAACGGCGGCGCACCGGCGACGTTGCCGGTGACGCGAACGGCGGCCGGATCGAAACCGGCCGCCAGCTCGACGCTGACGCCGTCCTCTTGGTCGATCACCTTGGCGAGCTGCACGTGCTCGCGCAGCACCTTGCGACAGCCGGCGTGAATCGAGCGCACGGCCGCACCCACCTGCGCGTCACCATAGGCCGCAATGTCCTCCTCGAGGAAGTCGACCAAACGGCCTTCCTGCTGCAACAGCGCCAGCAGGCGCAACGCGGTGTCGGTCGCGGGTGTCGCCGGCGCCGGCACCGGCGCGCCGGTCGGTACCGCCGGCCGAGCACTGCGCACCGCCCAGACGGCCAAGACGGTACCGGCGGCAATCGGTCCGCCCGCCAGTACCGCCACGCACCACACGCACTGCCCCAGGGCGCGCGCCAGGACTTCTAAGGACAGCACGCCCTCCGCCCCTTGCAGAAAGACCGCCACGTTGCCGGCGGCCGAAAACACCGCCACGAAGATGATTAGCACCGCGACCAGTCCGCCGCGTGATTGGGTTCCCATTTTACTCTCTCTCCTGCGCTCTGCCGACCGGTCCTTATAGCCGAGCCCGCGCGGTGGCTCTACTCACCCGCCGGACCGCTATCCGCCAGCTCAAGCAAATGCGCGCAGCTATGGCTTCCAGCCGCGGATGAATGACAGCATCCGGTAGCCGGTGGGCCCGAACTCGACATCGCGAAACCCCGCCGCCGTCAGCACCGGCGGCAGCGCGGCTATACTGCTGCGCAACATTTCATGCCCAACGAGCGCCGTGGCCAACGCGCGTAGCAACGGGCTCTGCGGGGCCGCGAAGTCAAGTGCGGCAAAACCGCCACCCGGCCGCAGGACTCGGCAAACCTCGGCGAAGGCCGTGCGCTGCAGCTCGGCGGGCAGATGATGGAGCACCAAGCGGCTGACCACCACATCGAAGTAAGCGGCGGGAAACGGCAGCGCTTCGGCCAGCGCCACACGGAAGTCCACCGCCACGCCGGCACGCGCCGCCTTCTGGCGGGCGACATCGATCATTTCGGGCGCGGCATCGATACCGTAAACCTCGCCCTGTGGTCCGGATATTGCCTTGGCTGCAAGCGCGAGATTGCCGGTGCCACAGCCGAGGTCGAGCACACGGTCGCCGGCTTTCAGCCCGGCCAATTCGAGCGCCACCGTGCGGCTGGGTCGTTCGGCACCAAACAGCAGCAGACCAGTGACCGCGTCATACCAGCGCGCCCAGTGAATCGTGCGGCCGGTCGTGGCCGGCCCGTGTCGGTGCGAGTGCAAGCCGTTCCCGCCTCAGCTCGGGAGGTGGACGAATTCCAGCTTGATGCCGTCGGGGTCGGCAAAGAACACGGCGTAGTAACCGGGCACGTACTCGGGATACTCGCGCGGGGGATCGAGAATCGTGCCGCCCCAGGCGGGAATATCGCGCGCCAGCGCGTCGATCTGCGCGCGGCTGTCGGCACGAAAGGCGATCTCGCACAAGCCGACGCGGTCCTTGCAAAAGGTCTCGCCGACATAGCGTGCATCGGCCTGTTTGATCCAAAAGCTACCGTTGGGGTTCATCCAGCCGAGACTGAACCCGTAGTCCCACAGCGCCGGGTAACCGAGTCGCGGCATCAAGGCGGCGTAAAACGGGCGTGAGCGGGCCAAATTGTTGACCGTTACGAAGACGTGATGAATGCCGCCGACAACCGGGGCCGGCGCTGCCGATTCGTTGGCCATAGCGAGCCAGCGACTATCACGGCCGCTCCGGCGCGTCCACGGGCCACCGGCGGCTCGCGCCCGAGGCCACGGACCCGGTGGCAGAAGATCGGGAAAGGGGGCCGGATTTAGCTTGACAGATTCGCAACGCTCAGCGTAGCATCCGCGCCGATTTTCCGCCCGGCTAGAGCCGTGGCGATTTGAAACTTGTGCTAAGGAGGAGGCGATGATGGGAGCAGCTCGCAGGGGGATTCTGGCCGCAGTGATGGCAATCGGGTTTGCTCTCCCGGCCGCCGCGGCCGACAATGCGGTTGTCACCGACGGGGACCGGGTGTACCGCAACTACATGCGTGAAGCCGCCACGGTGCAGCCAGGCCAGCTGCGCCTGGAGATCCGCGGCATGACATTCGAGGACGCCGGCAACGTTCGGCTCAACCTGCTGGGGTTTCCGGCGCGAGAGAGCGTGAGCCGGGAAAGCGGCGGGATCTTCGACGTTCTGGGCTCGTACGGCTTGGGCAACGCCGGCGAGATCGGCTTCCTAGTCCCGACCTACATCCAAAGCCAACGCGTGGATGGCGTCACGGTGAACAACCAGGACGTGGGCGACGTGCAGCTCTACGGCAAGTTCAAGCACTCCGTCGCCGAGCATTGCGTGGTCGCTGGCGGCTTGGAGTTGACCACACCGACCGGCGTCGAGCGCAAGAGCTTCGGCACCGGTGAGTATGCCGTCAACCCCTTTGTATCCAGCCGCTACCAAAAAGGCCGGTTCGCCCTCGGCGGCCACGTCGGCTATCAGATCTACGCGGGCGATGTTAACGATGTGGCCAATTACAGCATCGAAGCCATTGTGCGCGGCAGCGAGAGCTACGCGATACGCGCCGAATTGTCGGGCCGCTGGTTCGAGATGGAGGGTACCCGCTTCCACGACGTGGTGGTGATGCCGGGCATCGACTACAACCTTACCTCCAACTTCGTGCTGCGCCCGACCGGCTTGGCCAACATCACCGATGAGGCCCTCGACTGGGGTCTCGGCGTCGGCGTTGCCTACACGTTCTGAGCGCCGCCGCCTTCAGCCCAGGTCGTAGGCGACACTGACCAGGCACAACCCCTGCGCCGGGGCGGTGGCACCGGCGCGGGTGCGGTCACGTAGGGCCAGCAAGGCGCGGAACTCCTCCACGCTGCGCTCGCCACGGCCGACCTCGACGAGGGTCCCGACGAGATTGCGCACCATGTGGCGCAGAAATGCGGTGGCCTCCACCGTATAGGTCAACTGTTCGGCCTTTGCGCTGAATTCGCTGCGAAAGATGCGGCGAACTGCGGTGGCCGCGTCACAATCAACGGCGCGAAACGAGGTGAAGTCGTGCTCGCCGAGCACCAGCGCGGCGGCCTGATTCATCGCCGCCACGTCGAGCGGCGCCCACAGGTGCCAGGTAAAGCGGTGCCAGAACGGCGAACGCCAGCGCGGTGTCCAAATACGATAGCAATAGGAACGGCGGCGGGCGTGGCGGCGCGGATCGAAGTCGTCGGCCACCACGGCCGCGTCAGTAATCGCGATGTCGGGCGGCGTCAGGGCGTTGAGCGCACGCTGCACGTCGGCCACCGCCATCACCTTGTCGACATGAAGACAGGCCACCTGCCCGAGCGCGTGCACGCCGGCGTCAGTGCGGCCGGCAGCGGTTACCCGCGCCGGCATACCGAAGAGCTTGGCCACCGCGCTCTCCAGCACACCCTGAATCGTCCGCCCTTGCGGTTGCACCTGCCAGCCGAGGTAGTTAGTGCCATCGTACTGGAGCGTAAGCTTGTAGTGCATGGCGGACTAAGTACACTGGTTCATGGATCCGGCAACCTATCTTTCAGGTTCCCTCTCCTTCCGGGAGTTACCATGTTCGGGGAGGTTCGGCAGCACAGTGGCCGGATGGCGACAATCAGCGCCGTTGCGGTTTTGCGCCCGTCAGCTCCTCCCAGCGCCCTTGCGCATCGTAACTCAGCTCCATCGGCGTCAGATTGCCCACGCCAATCTGCACTGGACGCCCGGCGATGTCCAGCACCGTGCGGCTCACTCGCCCCGCCGGTGTCGTGTCGGTATACGTCCGCGTCGCCGCATTGTAGCTGCGGGTGATCGTGCGGCCGTTGACGACGACCGTGTCGGTCTGGCTTAGGACCTCTCTCGCTCTCAAGACCCCGTGCTGCAACGACTGGCTGCCCTACGGCAACGGTCCAGGTCATGATACCCGGCGCGACGTAGCACTGCGCCATGCAATCGACGAACTGCTCAAAGCAGCCCTGCTGGTGCTCCGTTCCTCGCAAGTAGAGATTCGCACCGCCGGCGAGGCTGCCAAACCCTGCAAATCCTCCGTGCCTTCCTCGACCATTGCACGGCATTCTTAGGACCTCTTTCGCTTTCAAGACTTGACCTCGTGCTGCAACCGGATTCCCGCTTTCCAGGCTTGACGCCATTTAAGCGTGACGATCTCTGCTAGCTCCCCCCGACGAACACGTGCTCAACACGATCATCGTGGTTCAAGTAAATGTATGCGATCGCCTCTCTTCCGACGTAGATCAACACCTTGTTGGTTATGGCTCTCTGTTCGTAGGAGTAACCGTGTCCTTCCGGTGAGCATGCATGCGCGCTGACGTCGCGTTCGACTAACCTCCCCGGCCATCTCGACGAGAGGAGGATGGTCGAATGGCAAGGGAGA
>JACQVA010000178.1 GCA_016210005.1 Deltaproteobacteria bacterium
CCCGTGCTGCTTGGCCGCCAAAAGGCGCAAGAGACACAAAAGGGGTCGCCTTTGCCCAGTGCTCACTGGGCTCGGTCTTGTGCCTCTTGTGCATCTTCGCGGCCGTCCTCTCCTTTCCTCACACAGCGCCACTCCCATCCCCCGTGCTGCTTGGCCACCAAAAGGCGCAAGAGACACAAAAAGGGGTCGGACGTCCCCTGCGTATGTTTGCGGCTGCCCGGTTCAAAATGCCCTCAGTCGCCTCCCGGTGGGCTTAGGACCAACTTGCGTACCTGGAACTTCGGCGCACCGAAGTTGATCAGCATGCCATGTTCCATCCGTGCGGCCCGCAGGTAGCCCAAGAGCTGCGCGATATGCTCGCCCGCAAGGGTGCTGGCGGCCTTCAGCTCGACGATCAGCTGATTCTCGACCAGCAGGTCTGCGTAGTAGTCACCAATCAAGGTACCGTCTTCGTCGCGCACCGTGAGTGGGTGTTGTTGCTTCACGTCAACGCCAGCCTTGCGCAGACGGTGGGCCAGTGCATTCTCGTAGACCTTCTCCAGGTGGCCGTGCCGCAGATACCGGTGAATTGCAAAGCCGATCTCCCTGACCGTGTCGCAGAGCTGCATCACGTCGCCCATGACCTTGTCCACCCCTTCTTGTGCCTCTTGCGCCTTTTCGCGGCCATTCCCCTTTTCTCCGTTACTCCGCCAGCTCGAACTCGCCCGCCGACTCGTCCGCTTCGACCATCATCTGCTCGAAGCTGCCGGTGGTGATGCGGTAGCCCATCAGGGCGCGCAGGACCTTGCGGGCGGCGCCGAGCATGCCGAGCCACGCTTCGGGCGGTGCCGATTCGAGGGCTTCCAAATCCGCCGGCGTCGCCCGGCCCGGCCAGCACTCCAGCGCACTGGCGGACGTCAGCTCGTTGACCCAATAGTTCTGGTCTGCCTGTGCGTGGCAGAGGCCGGTGGCGTGGCCGGCGAGACGAACAAGCCAGTGCGGGCTGGCCTGGACGGCCTGCGCCGCCGCACCGCCCGGTGCGGCTTTGGCCGCCAGCGCGGCCACGATAGCTACCCCCTCGACCGGCGTTGCCGTTTGCAGGCGCTGCAACAGGGTCGCCTCGTTCGCGCCGGCCGACTCGCCCTTGCGTTCCTGCGCCAGCCAGCGCTCGAAGACCGAATCTCCGCCCTTCGCCCGCGGCTTCTGCGCATGCGCGAGCTGACCGTCGGTGTCCGCCAGAGTCTGACGGTACAGGCTCAGCAGCTCGGGCTCCTCCGGCTGCCAGCCCGACTTGCGCAGATGTTCCAGCACCGGCAGGCCGAACTTCAGCGGCAACTCGAGGAACCCACGAAAGAGGCGGGGCCAATCCTGATGGCGCAGCCACGACTCGATCGCCGGCTTGAGCTCCGCCTCCGAGCACTCGGTGAGCGCCTTGCGCGTGCCGATGAACCCGAGGCACCGCCGATCGCCGGAACGGACCACCTCCATCACGTGGGCGCGGACAGCCGCGTCGGCGCGCTCGTACTCCAGGCGGAGGTTCTGAAATTCGAAGTCCTCGCGAAAATACGCGTCGAGCTGGCGGGTGACAAACAGGAACATGCAGGCACGCTCCGGATCGGAAGGCCGCATGCCCTTCTCGATGCATAGCCGGGCGGCCAACCCCGCCGGGTCCTTCACCGCCGCGTCGCACAGCGCGTCGCGCGCCGGCCCGGATGGCAAACCTTCGAGCGTGGCGCGGGCGCGCGAGCGGATGGTTTCGTCGCGATCTTTCAATGCGGCGATGAGGGGCGACACCACCTCGACCCGTTCCGGCGCCAACCGAGCCCCGCACTTCAAAGTGGTCAGTACTTCGACTTCCAGCGGCTGGCTCGCCACGTAGCCCCGCTCGGCAACGATCGCCCCCAGCCGGTCGTCGCGGTTGTCCGCCCACCGCGCGCACAGCGTGTCGATGACCGGCTGCGCTTGCAGGCCTCGCAGCGCTGTGAGCGCACGAGCGGCGACGTCGGCATCGCGACTACCCGCTGCCTCGATCAGCAGAGGGATAACGTCCGGGTCGTCGAGTCGGCCGGCCAGAGCCGCCACCGCCCGGCGCCGGCGCATGCCGCCGACGATCGGAAAAGCGGCCCGCAGTGAGCGCTGCCATCGTTCGAGATCTTCACGCGTTGCCATCGCCATCGTTCCCCGTCGTGAGATGTGTGTGGTACAGGCTGGAAGCCTATACCACCGTTCCTGATCCTCCGCCGTGAGAGCAGGAGTCCTGGTGGTATGGGCCTCCGGCCCGTACCCGGAAGAGCGTGTCGCCCAACAGCCGGCGCCGCAGGCCCCAGGTGTCGCCGTGCCGCAAGTGTCCGATCCAGCTCGCCAGCGGTGCCCGCACGTCGCCGAGGGAAATGGCTCCGCCGGCGTAGGCCCGGCTGAGCTGCCGCAACCGCCGCTGGAAGCGGACCCCCGTCGAGCGGCGCAGGCGGCGGTGATCGGGGAACAGCCTCCAGCCCAGGAAGGGCACCCCGGCCGATACCGGCAACACCACGCACTTCCGCGGATGCAATGCCAGGCGCAGTGGCGCGAGCAAGCCACGCAGCCGCTCCAGCACCGCGCGCAGTTCTCCCCTGTTGCGGCCGAAGACGAGGAAATCATCGGCGAAGCGCAGGTAACGTGGGCAGCGCAGATTTTCCTTCACGAAGTGATCGAGCGGGTCGAGCATCACGTTGGCGAAGAACTGGCTCGTCAGGTTGCCGATGGGAATCCCGTGCCGGCGTTGGTGCGGCGTGAAGAGCGCGTCACCCGGGAAGTAGCGGACCACGGACTCCTGCGGGTTACTGTTGGCGACGATGCGACCGAGCAGGTCGAGCGTGCGAGGGCACTTGAGCTTGCGCGCGAGGCGGTCGAGCAGCACGGCGTGGTCGATGGACGGGAAGAACTTTTCGACGTCACACTTCAGCACGTACGGCGCCTGGCGGCAGAACGCGGTGGCGCGGTCGAGTGCTCGGTGTGTCCCCTTGCCCAGGCGGTTGGCGTAGCTGTCGTAAATGAAGGTACGATCGAAGAGCGGCTCGATCACCCGGCAGACGGCGTGATGGACCACGCGGTCGCGGTACGGGGCGGCGGAAATGAGCCGCGGCTTCGGGTCGGTGATGCGGAAGGCGCGATAGGGTCCCGGCTCATAGTGGCCCAAGCGCAATTCGTCTTGCAGGCGAAGCAGGTTACGCTCCAGGTCGTAGTGGAACGTGGCCGGCGCCGCCCGCAAGCGCTTGCCGCGATACGCTGCCCGCGCTGCGGCGAGCAGGTTGTCGAAGGAGGTGATACTGTCGAACAGGTCACCGTGGCGTTTCATGACCGTTCCCCTACGTTGTGCCCACGCTACGCTTGCGATAAGAATGACATAGGTGGCGTAGCTCGATGGCGAAGATCGACCTGGCGAAGGAGGAGATAGCGTACCTGAAGCTCTGGCTGGGAATTGCGATTGCGACGGGCATCAGTTTCGGTGGGTGGCTCCTGGCAAACGCCGCATCAGCGCATTGGGCATTGGTGCTCGGAGATCTAGTGGCGTTGGCTTCGATATTTCGCGGCATTGTCGCCTTGCACGCAAGCATTGAGGACAAAATCAGACGGCTGGAGGACTTATAGATGAGAGAGCTGATCGCAGTGTTAGTGATGATCATCGGCGCCGGGTTCATCACGTATCTCGCCTTGGACGCGGTGCGTCGCGCCCGGTAGTTGCGCTACGCCACAGCACCACGGCGCGGGGCGGCCGTCGCCGCGCGGCTACCAGTCGCCCCGCCCCGCTTTGGTATTTGGCCCTGCGACAGCCGACAAGGCCGGGAACCGGTCTGGACTCTCCCTGCACGCTCGCGCTCTCCATGGACAACGCGATTCCGGCAAGGGACAGTGCTGGCCACACGGAAGCCGTTGTTGTCGTTGCGGTTGTCGGGGTGGTTGTTGTTGCGGTTCGCGCACCGGAAGTTGTCCGGATTGTCGTTGTTCCACGAGCCACCCCGCACGACACGGGACGCGCCTTCGACCGGGCCCCATCGAGCGCCCGAGTACCATACTGGGTCATCGGACTCGACTCTTTCTCCATCCACCCACCAGCCGCCCGACCTCGTCCACGAGCCGGGCGGCGACTTCGTACTGGTGGGTGCTGATCAACTTTTCCTCGTGCGCCAGGCGCACCTGGAATCGCACCTGCTCCAACCGCAGATTCGCCCGTTCGAGCAGCGCCACCTTGTCGCGACTGAACTTCGCTTCGATCAACAGTTCCAGAGTGTCGTAGACGTTGCGTAGAATGCGGTCTCCGAGCAGGAAACGAAAATCGCGCGGGAACTTCCCCACCCGGCGGGTCATCTCCCGCACCAGATCGTACGCCTTGGTGATCGCCGTCAGCTCCGGCTGCTGAGGCGCTTGGCGATCGGAGGAACCCTCTTCAGTCATCGGGCCTCACTTGCCAAAAAATCGCGACCCTCGCTTCGCTCGGGCAAGGGGTAAAGGCGTTAAGGTTCATAGCGTAAGAAGAGTCCTGGCCACACGGAAGCCGAGGAGCGTCGAGGCGGTAGCCGGGGAGGGGGTCGTAGCGGTACGCGCACCGGAAGAAGACCGGATAGACGAAGCGCCACGAGCCACCCCGCACGACACGGGACGCGCCGGTCTCAGGAGGCCGCAGATCGCCCCCCTTGTACCGGGTGTATGCCTTGTCGTCGTACCAGTCCGCGCACCACTCCCACACGTTCCCTGCCATCTGGTACAGCCCCCATACGCTGCACCCCGCTGCATATTCCCACACTCCCGCCGTCTGTCCGCTCCCCTTGTTCTTGTCATTGCGGCACTTCGTCTCGTCCCACTGCTCCCCCCACGGGTATTCCCGCCCGTCCACTCCCCGCGCCCCTTTCTCCCACTCCAGCTCGCTCGGCAACCGTAGCCTCGCCCACTCACAGTAGGCCTGCGCGTCCTCCCAACTCACGTACACCACCGGGTGATCCGCTTTGTCCGCGGACACGCTCCCGCCCTGCCAATGTTGCGGCGCCGCCCGCTTGGTCGCCCGCACGAACCGCTCGTACTGCGCGTTGGTCACCGCATGCAGCCCCAAGTAATACCCCGGCAACTCCACCGGGAACTTCTCGCCGCCCTCGTCGCTGCCCTTGCCCCCCGCCACAAATTTTCCCGCCGGAATCAGCACCAGCACGCTCCCATCCGTCGCGTTCTCGATCAGCACCGGAGCGCTAGTTGCGGCCGCGGCTGCCATCGTTCATTTCTTCGCGGCCCGTCCCGCTTTCGGTCGCTGTTCCAGTTCGTGCTCGATCAGCGCCTCGACCCACTTCTGGATCGACGTATCTTCCTCCGCCACGCGCACGCGCAGCGCCTTGTGGGTATCGATCTTCAGCCGCACGATGATGGTGCGGCTGGTGTCGGTGTCAGCCGGTAAAGCCATGCCCCGTCATCCCTTCGTCCTTCTCAGCCTACGTGCGCACCCCATGCAATTACGGAAAGCAATCATTGATAAACTGTTATCACAGATCTTTTGATAGTCAAGCCACCACCCGCTCACACTGCCCGTTGGTCACCGCATGCAGCCCCAGGCAGCACCCGGGCAAACCGCGGGCCGCATGCTCAAGCCGGCTGTCGCGGGACTCGCACACCACAGCAGGGGGTGCGCGACAAATTTGTGGGTAACGTGGTTCCTTTGTGGGTAACGTGGTTCGGTGTTATGGCCGTCATTCCCGCGAAAGCGGGAATCCAGTCTGGCGTTTGGCGCTATGGACAAGCAGTTCTGCGTTTACATCCTGGCCAGCAAACGGAACGGCACGCTGTACATTGGGGTGACCTCACAGCTGGCAACGCGGGTGTGGCAGCATAAGAGCAAGGTAGTGGAGGGTTTTTCGG
>JACQVA010000179.1 GCA_016210005.1 Deltaproteobacteria bacterium
GGCACAGTCCCAGCGCAAGACCCAGCACCGCCATCCGCATCAGTCGTTGTGTGCCGCCGCCCGTCATAGTGCCGTTCCTTTCTCTCTCGGGCGGTAGCGGGCACTGCTGCCGCTACACCCGATCGACAATGTGATCGTCCAGTAGCACAGATCGGTGAATGTACAGGGTAACGAAAAGGTACCAAGTACTTCGTACCGGTCCTGGTCCTACAGGACCCAGACCGGTACCAGGACCAGGACCGGTACTAGGACCAGGACCGCTGCAGGGCCGTGGTCGCCACGGCGCGCCGCGAGCGCCCGCCACCGTGGCCTCAGCCAAGGGCATGGAAAAGAAAGCCCGCGCCCTCGACGTGATGCAGCTGCTGGCGGCGGCAATGACTTTCCAGAGGCACCCGCAACGGGGGCGCGTTCGGGTTACGAGGACTGGAGCCCAGAGCCCTCGCCGAGGGCGGGGCTCGCCAACGCCACGTTCGTTTGGTAGTCGCACCTCTCAGCACTACCCGGAGGTGAGTCATGGCTGACGAATTTCGCATCGAGAAGGACAGCATGGGTGAAATGCGGGTACCCGCCGCGGCCTACTACGCCGCCCAGACGGCGCGGGCGGTGGAGAACTTCCCCATTTCCAATCTGCGTTTTCCGCGCCGCTTCATTCGCGCTCTGGGGTTGATCAAGGCGGCGGCGGCCCGCGCCAACTTGCAGGTCAAACTGCTCGACGAGCGCCGTGCGCGCGCCATCGAGCAAGCTGCGCTCGAAGTCGCCGGGGGCAGGTTCGACGCTGAGTTCGTCGTCGACGTTTTTCAAACCGGCTCCGGCACCTCGACCAACATGAACGCCAACGAGGTGATCACCACGCGCGCCATCGAGATCCTCGGCGGCAACCGCGGCGACAAAGCGCTGGTTCACCCGAACGACCACGTCAACATGGGCCAGAGCACCAACGACGTGTTTCCCACTGCCATTCATGTGGCTGCAATGGAGGCGGTGGAGGAGCACTTGCTGCCGGCACTGCGCGCGCTGGCGGACGCCTTCCACGCCAAGGCGGAGGAGTTCAAAGACGTCGTCAAGGCCGGCCGCACCCACCTCCAGGATGCGGTTCCGGTCACGCTCGGCCAGGAGTTCTCCGGCTACGCCAGTGTCGTGCGCCACGGGGTGGTGCGGATCGAGAACGCGCGCACGCACCTGTCGGAGTTACCCATCGGCGGCACGGCACTGGGAACCGGCATCAACGCCCACCCGGGCTTTGCGCCCCGAGTGGTGACGGAGCTGCGGGCGCTGACCGGCCATTTGTTCAAGCGCGCCGATAATGTTTTCGAAGCGATGCAGAACAAGGACGCCTGCGTCGAGCTCTCCGGCGCCTTGAAAACCATCTCTGTCGGGCTGCTCAAGATCGCCAACGATCTGCGCCTGCTCACTTCCGGTCCCCGCACCGGCTTCAACGAGATCGAGTTGCCGGCCACCCAGCCGGGCTCAAGTATCATGCCGGGTAAAGTCAACCCGGTAATCGCCGAAGCGGTCAACATGGTGGCTGCCCACGTCATCGGCAACGACGCTGCCATCACCGTGGCCGGGCTCAACGGCAACTTGGACCTCAACGTCATGATGCCGGTGATTGCCTATAACTTGTTGGAGAGCTTGGAGGTGTTGGGCAACGCCGCTACCGTCTTCGCCGACAAGTGCGTGCGCGGCATCATCGCCAATGCCGAACAGTGCCGTACCTACGGCGAGCATACCGCCTCGCTGGTGACGGCGGTGGCACCGGTGATCGGCTACGACGCTGCCGCCAAGGTGTTCAAGAAGGCCCTGGCCGAGAACAAGTCGCTGCGCCAGGTCATCACCGAGGAACAGTTGATGCCGCCCGAGCGTCTCGACCAGATCCTCGATCTGAAGAAGTTGACCGAAGGCGGCCGCGCCTGAACTTTGTCGTTGAAAAACCCGCGCCCGTGGCCAATGGTGCCGATTATGTACAGGCGTAAGGCATGGCTGCGGCCGGGCGCGTTGTCGTCGGTGGTGCTGCTTGCGGCTGCGTCCGTCGGTGCCGCCTCGCTGCCAACGCGCACCCCGGTGCCAACACGTACTCCACTGCCGACACGCACCTCGCTGCCAACCCGCCCGCCGACGCAAACTCCGAGTGCCAACCGGGCAACCTTCACACCGACTCGAACTCCGATCTCCGGCCGGCCCACACGCACACCGACGCCCACCTCGACGCCAACGCCTACGGTCGCAAGCGAGGCCATCGCCTTTCGCCTGGCAGCACGGTTTGCCGCGGGCCTGGGGCCGAGCGCGCTTGCCGCGGGCGATTTTGACGGTGACGGTAAGGCGGACCTCGTCATCGCTGCGGCCGGCGAGGACGCTGTGCGCATCTTGCCGGGCAGGCTCACGGGAACATTTGGCGCGCCGCTCGAACCGATTGCGGTTGATTCCAACCCGCTGGCGCTCGCGGTGGCGGACCTCGACGGCGATGGCGCAGATGACGTGGTGGCGGTGAGTACGACCGAGCAAAGTCTCAGCGTTCTCTTTGGTGCCGGCGACTTCAGCTTCGCCGCACCAGTAGTGCTGGCGGCCGGTGAGGGCCCAGTGGCAGTGGCCGCCGCCAGAGGCCGGCTCGCCATCACCGACGCGGCGAATAACAGTGTGCAGGTGTTCGACCTCGTAGGTCGAACGGTCGGTCGGCCCACCCTCGTCACGGTCGGCGCCGACCCCCAAGCGCTTATGTTTGCCGACTTCAACCGCGATGAGCGGCCGGACCTGGCGGTCGCCAACCGCGGGGATGACACCGTGTCCGTTCTTCTGGCGCAGGACGACGGCAGCTTCAGGGCCCCGGCTGCGATCGCTGTTGGTCATGAACCAGCGGCGCTGGCGGCGGGCGATGTCGGTGGAGATGGCCGCCTCGATTTGGCGGTAGCCAATGGCGGCGATGACACCGTCAGCATCTTAGTGGGCAACGGCAGCGGCAACTTCACCGCAGGGCCTTCCCTAGCTACCGGGCCAAGCCCAGTCGCGCTCGCGCTCGCCGCCGATACCAGCGAGAGCAACCAAGTGGTAACCGGCGACGGCAAGGCCGATCTGCTGGTGGTATGTGCCGGGGCCAATCGGTTGGAAGTGTATGCCGGAGCGACCGATCGCTCCTTTACCCGTGTCAACCTGTTCGGTGCCGGCAGGGCACCGGCTGGGCTAGCCCTCGGGCAGTTCGACAGCGACCAGGCTCATGCGGCCGACGTGGCCGTAGTCAATCCGGACTCTGATACCGTAACCTTGCTGCGCGGAGGAACGAAAGGGTCGTTCGCCGGCGCGCCGCAGTTCGCCGTGCCACCAGCGGTCGTTGCGGCCGCGAGCGGCGACAGCGACGGCGACGGCTTCAGTGATGCGCTACTCACGGATACCAGCGGTAACGTCTCGCTCCTGCGCGGCAATGGCCGCGGCGCGCTGCGGGATTTGGAGAGCTTCGCGGCGGGGCCGACGCCGGTGGCGGCGGCACTGGGCGACTTCAATGGAGACGGGTACCCTGACGTTGCGGTGGCGAACGATGGCGTTAATCAGATTTCGATTCTCGCAGGACAGATCGGGGGCGGGCTCGCCGCACCCGCCGCCGTCGCCCTTACCGGAGTTGCCGGGGCAGTGCTGGCGGTGGACCTTAACCGCGATGCCGCGATGGACCTGGTTGCGGCCGAGTCCGCCGCCCGTCGCCTCGCAGTCATGCTCGGGCGCTCCGGGGTGCTCCCCACAGCGGTTGAGTTGGACACGCCCGGCTCACCGGTTGCACTGGCCGGCGCGGACCTAAATCAAGACGGCAGAACAGACCTGGTCGTCGCGCTGTCACAACCGCCGGCTCTGATGACTTGGCTGGCGGACACAAGCGGGAATCTCACCGCCAGCGCGGCTAAGGCACTATCGCGGGAGCCGACTGCGTTAGCCCTCGGCGATTTCGATGAGGATGGCCTCATCGACGCAGCGTTGCTCAGCCGCGCCGCCCACAACGTCGAGATTTGGCGCGGCCGCAGCAACCGTAGCTTTGAGAGCATCGGCATCCTCGACGACCAGTTTGACCCGGTGGCAATTGCGACCGTTGACCTCAACTTCGACCACCATCTCGACCTGTTGGTGGTGAGCCAGGCCACAGATGAATTGGTAACCTATGCTGGCACCGGCACCGGCTCTTTTGGCAGCGCAGTAGCCATCCCAGTCGGCCGCGCCCCGACGGCTCTGGCGCTGGCCGACTTCAATGGCGATCGCCTCGCGGACGTTTTGGTGTCCGATTCCGGCGGCGCCGATGTGATGCTTCTGCGAAACGTTACGCGCGTTAGCGTGCCCGAATATACGCCTACGGCAACGAACACCGTTGGGCCGGGCACGCCTACGCCGCCACCGCCGGCGACGGCCACGCCAAGCTACACACCGACGCAAACTGTTGGGCCGGGCACGCCCACGCCGCCGCCGCCGGCTACCGCCACGCGTTCGGTGGCGCGCGAGCAGCCCGGCAGTGGCGGTGGCTGCGCCATCAGCCCGGAGGGGAAGCGCGCCCCCGGCTCGTGGCTGCTCGTCGGGTTGCTGCTAATGGTCCCGGCCTGCCGGAGGAGTCGTTTGCGTCACCCTAGATGACGAGCCTGAAGCCCGGAGCCGGCGAACGCAGCTACGACAACAGCCCCATCCCGTGTGTAGTGCACTTAGCGGCTGCGCCAACCGCCGAGCTATCGTTGCCGTATGATTTCTCGGCGGCACCTACCCGAGGCAATCTGCAACTCAGCGGCCGGCCGCACCGGCTTGCGGACGCCGTGAAGCTTTCGCCTTTGGCGCTGTCACGGACGGACAACCAGCCTGCGCCACCGCCAGTTCGACCTCGCGCCTGAGGGCCGATGCTTTGCCGGCCAGGTCCGACATGCCGAGTTGCTCGGCGGTAGCGATGGCCTGATGCAGCAGCGCGACGGCCCGCTCGTGGTCGCCGGGTGCGTGTCGCGCCAGCAACATGCGGGCGTAGTCATGTTGTCCGCTAGCCAGCCACGAACGGGCGCCGATCCTCGCGTTCATGGCCATGGCTTCTTCGAAATGGCGTTCCGCCTCGTGCCAGCGCTGCATGGTGGTGGCGAGCACGCCGAGAAAGCGCGCGGCGGAGCCCAAGCTGGCAATGGCGTAGCTGATGACGACGCAGCGCGAGGCGTGCGGTAGCAGTAGGTTGTAAAGGATCGCCGCGCGCGGCGCGTCGCCCAGGAAGGCGCACACCTCCGCCAGCATTGCCAGGGCAGCGACCCAAACGTCGTCGCGGGGCAGATCGGCGAATTGGTTCACCGCCAGCGCATCGAATTCACGCCGCGCTTCTTCGTAGCAACCCAGCTCCTTGTACAGCTCGGCGCGCGCGCAACGCCACGTCGGAATCGACGGGTAGCGCTCGACGAAACCATTGAGGGCGCCGTCGATCTCATCGAGTCGGCCTTCTTCGAAGCGCAATATCGCCATCTGCACCTCGAACAGGAACAACGCGTCCTGCTGATCAAGCCGCTGGCCGACGGCGAGGCCTTGAGCCGCCAGCTTCCCGGCGTCCTCGAAACGGCCGTCGAGCAAGGCGCGCATGGCGCGGTGCACCGGTACCAGCCAGAGATAGAAGGGATCACGCAGTTCTTCGGCCAAACCGATGTAACAGTCCATCTCGCTATCGACGCCGGCAATGTCGCCCAGCTCGAGCAGTTCAACCACGCGCCAAAAATGGCCGGTCAGCGCCATCTCGCGATCGCCGAGTTGCTCGGCCAGCCGCAGCAGCTCGGCGGTGGCCGCCAGCCGGTTTTCGGCGTCCTCCGGCCCGCGTACCCAGTGGGTGCTGTTCAGCGTCCAGGCCAGCGTCGCCATGTCGCGGACCTGGCGGGCCATGGCGACCGCTTGCCGGCTCAGCGTGGCTCTGCGCTCGTGGCTATTGGACCAGCGCAGCGCGTGAGCCAAGCTGCCCAGCAGCTTCGCGCGCAGCGCGCCGTCGCCCTTGCCGAGCTTGGCCAGGGCCTCCTCCAGCAATGCCACCTGCGAACCATCGACGACGCCCATCTCGACCCAACGGCTGACGCCCAGGGCTGCACCCGCAAGTTGCTGGGCCGCGCCCAGCCGCCGGGCACGTTCCGCCGCCCGGTAGAACGAATCCTTCGCCCGCCGCGGCTCGCCCGCCTTCCACCAGGCTTCACCGAGAGCGAGCAGCACATGGCAGCGGCGAGTTTCGTCGACCGGATATTGCAGCGCCAGCACCTGCAGCGCGCGCTCGTAGTGTGCCACCGCCTCTTCGTATGCCAGCGCCGCGCTCGCGCGTTCTGCCGCTCGTAGACAATAGACGATGGCCCGCTCGCTATCGCCGCCACCCGCCGCAGCCGCCACGAAGTGATGAGCCAAGCCCGACAAGTGGGGTTCGAGATCGGCGCGGTAGAAGTCCTCCAAGCACTCCGCGACATGGCGGTGCAGCCGCGCCCGGTCGCTCGGAGGCAAGTCGTCGTACAAGGTCTCACAGATCAACGCGTGCGAGAACCGGTACCTGCCCAGATGGCGCGGCGAGGGGTCGAGGATGCGGGCGGCGACCGCGCCATCCAAGAGTTCAAGCGCCGCCGGCTCCGCGGCCTCGGCCGGTCCACCCAGCTTGCTCCATACCCGAGCGATAACGGGGAGAGCGAACTCGCGGCCAATCACCGCGGCAATCGTCAGCAGCCGCCGGCAGGGGGCACTGAGATGCGCCAAGCGCCGCTCGATCAGGACGCGGATCTCCTGCGGAATCGCCAGCTGACCCGCGGAAACGTGCTCGACCCAGCGGCCACCCTCGCGCACAACGAGATTCTCCTCGACCAGGTGGCGGCAGAATTCCTTGATGAAGAACGGATTGCCTTCGCTGACGCGCGCGATGAAGCGCGCAAAGGTCCCCGCCACCTCCTGAGTGCCCCAGGTGCTCAGCAGCGCCTGCACGTCCTCTTCCGGCAGGCCATGCAAAGCCAGGCGCTCGTAGAGGGGCTCGCGGCAGAGGGTGCCGAGGATGTCGGCAAGCGAGTGCTTCGGGGTGACCTCAATGTCCCGATACGTGCCCAGCACCAAGAGGGACGAGCTTTCCATCGCGCGGGCCAGGAACTGGAGCAACAGCAGCGACGGGCGATCGGCCCAGTGCAGGTCATCGAGGATCAGCACCAACGGCCGCGCCGTCGCGGCATTGGTAAGGAAGTTGGCGATACTGTCGAAGAGCCGGAAGCGGGCCTGCTCCGATTCGCCCGGTGGGGATACAGGAATCTCCGGCATCCGCTCGCGCACCAGCGGCAGCATGTGGGCAATCTCGACCGCGCCCGCGCCCATCTCCCGGCGTAGCGCGTCCGGATCACGGCGCCGCACGTACCCGCGCATGATCTGCACCCATGGCCAAAACGCCGGCGCGCCATCGCCTTCGTAGCAGCGGCCCCAAAGCACCTGGGCCCCGCGTCCCTCGGCATGTGTGGCCAGTTCCTCCGCGGTACGCGTCTTTCCGATACCCGGCTCTCCCACCAGCATGACCAGGCGCCCATGGCCCGCCAGCGCGGCATCCAAGGTGGCGTGCAATTGGTTCATCTCGAAGCGCCGGCCGACGAAGACCTCGGCGGTGCGGCGCTCCAGCGGCCCCCGCTGCGCGGCCGGAGCGAGAGACCTTTCCTGTCGATCGCGCGGGCGGTCAAGCTCGTCGACCGCAGCCACGAAGCGGTAACCCCGCCCGTGGAAGGTCTTGACGATCTGCTGAGCAGCGCCATCGTCCGCCACTGCGCTGCGCACTGCCCGCACACAGGTGCTCAGCGACCAGTCGCTGACGCACTCCCCCGGCCACAACTTCTCCAGCAACTCCTCCTTGGTCACCACCCGCTCGCGCTGCCGGATCAGGTAGGCGAGTAAGTTGAACACCTTGGGCTGCACCGGCACCAGCGCACCCGAGCAGCGCAACTCGCAGCGATCTTCGTCCAGCTCAAAGTCACCGAAGGTGCGTATCATCGGGGTCGATCCACGGGTAACGCCAAGGTTTCATCAAGTAATGATCAAGAGTTGCTCAAGCTTCACGGCTCCAAGTATGGCATGGCTCCCCCGCAATGGGCAAAGCCAATTCCGGCTGACGCCACCAAGAAAGGGGGAGTAGGGATTATGAGGAACATCAGGGCAAGAATCGGGATCTTGGGCATCGCCTTGCTGGCAAGCGGCATGGCGAGCACGCCGGCGTACGCCATCGGCATCGAAGACGTCGTCGATGGCGGCAACAACTACGCCTGGCAGCGTGTCGAGCTACCGGGTGCCATTTGCAGTAACGGCTCGCAGTACCGGTTCTGGTACTACGACTCTCCGACCTCCAACAACCTGCTGATCTCCTTCGAGGGCGGCGGCGCGTGTTGGGACTACGCCACCTGCAGCGGGCAGGCCGGCATCCTCGGGGCCTCGAACCCGAACGGCATCCCGACTGACTACATCACGCAATTCAAGGCGGAGTACGTCTCGCCAATGGTCAATGGCGCCGACCCCGGCATTCCGCCGTTCCGGTCCAAGACCAACATCGCCACCTACGGGTGGGATGTTGTGTACATGCCGTACTGCACCGGCGACGTCCACGTGGGCAATCGCGTCGTCACCTACACAGACCCGGCGGGCCTGCAGCCGCCGATCGTGTTCCGCCACAACGGCTACAACAACACGATCGCGGCGCTCAACTACCTCCACACCCGCTTCCCGAGCATCAACAAGCTGCTCATCACCGGCTTCAGCGCCGGTGGCGTCGCCAGTAGCGCTGTGTACTACCAGGCGCGCCGCACGCTGGTGCCGACCAAAGGCTACATGCTCAACGACTCCGGGCCGATCTTCCCGGCGCCGAACTCCACCTACAACTCACGGCCGCTGCATGACCTCATCAAGACCCAGTGGAACCTGCAGTCGCTCTACAATCAGCTCCCGGCGACCTTTAACCAGAACGACTTCGGCAGCATCAACCTCATGGTGGCGACGGAGTTCCCGAGCGATCTGTTCGCGTACACCGGGTATTCCAGCGACTACAACTTCTCCCGCTTCTCCTACGAGCGCTTCTACCCGGGGATCACGCAGAGCGGGATCTTGTCGAAGTGGCGGCAGGACCAGACCAATCTGATCAACCAGATCAAGACCAAGTCGAACTACAGCTACCACGTCCCGTGGCACCGCCCGATCAACGACAGCCATTGCTCGTCGATCATCACCTTCATCGGCAGCCACGCCTGCCCGACCATCCGCAAGAAGTACTGGTACGAGGCGCTCGAGTGGCCGTGGACACAGACCTGGAAGTGCCCGAGCGGGATGCTGCCCTTCGAGACGTTCCTCACGAAGTGGGTGACCAACAGCCAGCAGAGCCGGATCGTCGAGAAAGAGAACTACTACAACAACGAGGATCCCGGCATGCAGATCGTTGCCCCGCTGATCAACGACGCGGTCTCAGGCGCCTGAGTCCCGCGTTGCAACGTACGAGTCGAGGGCCGGTGCGGGCCCTCGACTCTTCTCCCGCAACCGATTAGACCACACGGCGCATGCGCCTGTTGCCGATTCGCGCCGCTCGTGGGGTTCTTGTTCCGACGCTGCTCCTGGCAGCTTGTAGCCGGGGAGCACCGACGCCGCCGGTTGCCGCGACCCCCCGTCCGTCGCCGAGCATCCCCGCCGCTGCGGCGCGAAAACCGGTCATGGGAACAGGTGAGCCCCGCGTCCCGCAACCGTTCACGGTCGAACAGCGTCTACTCGATGCCGTCAGCCGCGCCGACCGCCAGACCATCGAGCGCGCGTTGGAGCGCGGCGCGCAGCTGACGGCGAAGGACGACATCGGGCGCTCGGTCGTGCTCCTCGCGGTGCTCGACGCTGCCAACCTCGAGCTAGTGCGCTGGCTCCATGAGAAAGGCGCCGCCCTCGACCAGGCGGACGCCGGTGGTCGCACCCCGCTCAGCTTCGCCTGCGAAGCTGGGCGCCTCGATATCGCACGCTATTTGATCGAGAACGGCGCCGCCGTCGATCGCGGCGATGTGCAACAGCGAACCCCGCTGTTGCACGCCGCCCTTGGAAATCATCAGGCGGTGGCGGCCTTCCTGCTCGACCACAAAGCGAACGTGAACGGCCGCGATCAATTCGGCGACACGCCGCTGATCGTGGCCTGCGCCAAAGGCCACGGCGAGGTGGCAGCGCTGTTGCTGCAGCGCGGCGCCGACCCGACGTTGAAGGACCAAGAGGGACGCACGGCCCAAGAGCGCGCCGCTGCGGGAACCGAGGCGTGCCGCGGCCCCGGCGCCAAGTAGGCCCTCGCAGCCCTGTCGCGGCCGACGCGACTTGACACCCCACTAGTCTGCCAGCGATTGCCGTTAGGCCCTTGAGCGCCGGGGTGCGCCGGTCGACCGCAGTGCCGACGGACTTCAGGGGGCCTATTGGCAGACCGGCGCGTTGCCGGCCCCAACTGCGTGCAGCGGAAGACAGAGCAGAAGAAGCAGTCTCGCGCCAAGCCGCCAAGGCCCGAAGTGGAAGAGGCGGATGCCGGCGATCCCGGCGACCACCCTGCCCCGAGCGGCTTGCGCAGCACTGGGGCTCGGTGTCTCACCCCGGTGTCCGCTGCGCCTCTGCGGTGAATTCCTTCCCGGTCGACCGGCAGCTTTCTATTCCGCCTCTTTAGAAATCGAGTGGGTGACTTTTCACCCTTGGGGTGTGGAAGGCGGTTGGGAGCGGCGCCGGCCTCGCCATGCCGCCGTCGTCGTTTGGCCATCGCCAAATCATGCCAAGTTTTCGGCTCAGTCCGAAACGATCAAACCCTTGTCCCATGCGGCCTTTCCACCACGACGAACCCCATCTCCTACCCACACGACTTCCTGAAGACCCTCTTTGCCATGCCCTTGGCTGAGGCCACGGTGGCTGGCGCTCGCGGCGCGCGGTGGCGACCACGGCCCTGAGCGGTCCTGGTCCTAGTACCGGTCCTGGTACTGGTACTGGGTCCTGTAGGACCAGGACCGGTACGAAGTACTTGGTACCTTTTCGTTACCCTGTACATTCACTGATCCGTGCTACTGGACGATCACATTGTCGATCGGGTGTAGCGGCAGCAGTGGCAGCTAGCGCCCGAGAGAGAAAGGAACGGCACTATGACGGGCGGCGGCACACAACGACTGATGCGGATGGCGGTGCTGGGTCTTGCGCTGGGACTGTGCCGGGCGATCCCCGGCGCTTCCCAGCAGCCGGATCGGGCCATCATCAATGCCAACGGCACGTGGCGGATCGGCGCGGACGCGGCGGGCGACAATGCGGAGAAGTCGCGCGGGAAGTGGACGGCGCGCTTTCAGATCGACCCCAGCGGCGCTCTCACGGGCACCATCGCACTGGAGGGGATGGGCAACGGCACTCCGGCAGAGATCGAAGGCACCGTCGATGGCAATCAGATCAAGTTCGGCCTGGTGTCGACGCGAGCGGACACGCCGGCCGGCAAGCA
>JACQVA010000180.1 GCA_016210005.1 Deltaproteobacteria bacterium
CCGCGTCTTCTTGACAACGGAGGCCTTATAGGTGTTGACGGCGTCTGATCCTCCGTTCAGGAGGAGAGAGCCAGGAAGTAGTCATTCCGCGTCTCGGACGGACGGCGCAGCTCGAGATGCCGGAGGCAACGGACGGCTAGACCCAGGGAGCTACATATTGCCTCGAACTCTTCCTGTGGAACATGGAGATTGGTCGCCGGGTAGAGCACGAGTGGTTCTCCGCGCAGCAGCGGTCGGATGTACGTGGAGTAGATCGTGCGCGCCAACGCGCGGGGCCCGAACTCGCGAAGCTTGCGGCCGAGATGAACGACGATGCCTCTGTCAAGTTCAGGCCGGAAGGGCAGCTCTCCGACGAACACCGTGCCGCCGGGAGAGCAGACTCGAACCAGCTCCGCCAGCGCTTGCTCCACGACCGCCTTGGATGGAAGCGCTTGGAGTACCGAGTTGATCACCACGACATCGAATGACTTATCCGCGTACGGAATGTCTTCCGCGGACCCCAACCTGAACTCCACGTTTGGCGCATTACGAAATAGCCGAGTCAGCTTCGCGACGGCGCTCGCGCTTGGGTCTACGCCGCAGCAGCGAAGGACACGGTTCGAAACGAGGCGGAACAACGCTCCATCGCCGGGCCCAACGTCGAGTACCCGCGAAGCCGGACCGAGCGAAAGCTGGCTCGCTACGCGGGCAAGCTTCCGCCTCGTCGTCTCGGCATCTCGATTCGCCATGAGCGCCGGGTCTGCAAAGTGCTTCGCCCACAGGTCGTAGGCTTCGCGGTGATCTGACGCGTGGATCCGTCGAACGATCATCCTCGCTCCTCCCGCCGCCGTCTAACGCCGGCGCTCACCCGCCGCGGCCAGACGCCCCCTTCGCGGTTTGCGAGTGACGTCGTGGCCGCGGTCGGGTGGAGCGCTGAGTTAGACTCTTCTGCCCTCGACTGCGTCCGACACGGCGAAGCACCTTCCCCTGTGCGGCCCGGATCAACACTCGGAGCGCGTCGTTCACGTTCTGGGAGGTTGGAAAAACCTCCGCAACATCGGCATCAAGCAACACGACGTTGGTGCCAGCGCGGTACCTCTCGTAGTACTTACCCCGCACCGCACCCGAGAAATCATACTCCGGACGCATCTCGTCGTTATCGGTTCTCTCTGCCTTCTGATTCATACTGTCGTCGCTCCTTCGACGTTGGCTCTCGAGCGCTGATGATGCGCACGTCCTCGCCCTCGTCGCAATGTGAGACTACCAAAAGCCGCTGCCGATTGGAGTAGCCCATCGTGAGGTAGCGGTTCTCATCAACAGAATGGTCGGGATCATCTCTGGTGGCCGCCAGGGGATCCCCGAACACCGTCGAAGCTTCCTCGAACGACACGCCATGTTTACGGAGATTCGCCTCCGCCTTGCGAGAGTCGGACCGAAAGCGCACGCAGCCAACGTATCACATCATGAAGGTAGGATCACCACGGTGGGCTCGAAGTCGCGTTCACGTCGCATCCCGCCTGGGCTCACGCTCGTCCTCGATCAGGCGGGCGACGACCTCCATGTCTTCGGCGTCGAGCTGATGAAGGGCGCAAGCAGTTGCCCGACCAGAGATAGAGGCGCGAGTCCGTGGCGAGTGAACCTCGTCGCACCGGACCACGCAGTTCAGCTGGTTGGCGACGGGCGCTGACGTGATTCGGCCCGACCGCGCCCGCCGTAGCGATTTGAGCTGCTCGGCGGCCTTGTCGCGCATCGCCGGAAGTGACGCTCGGCTCGCGACGCGTTGTCAATTGCCTTGTCGAGTTCGGCGCGCGGGCCGAGACAGACTTGGAGGGTGCCCTCACCGAGTGCCGCACTGACCTCCTGCCACTCAGAACGCGAGTAATCCCGCACGCTCGATGCCATCCCGGTGGACGTAAACAATGAACACGCCCCATCTTGGGTCCTCCTCTGGCACCTTGCTCGGGCGTCTAACGCCGCGGCTCAGGCGCGGCGGGCGCTGATGAAAGGCAGCTGTGGCCCGCCGTCGCCTGCAGCGGCTGAGTTAGGGATGTCACGTTGCTCATCGGCCTTTCCCTAGGCCGCACCACCGCTGAGGTCGACAACTTCCTCGCGAGACCCCGGGCCGCCGTACCGCTTCACAGCGTAAGAGCCATCCCCGAGTGCCGGCTCGAGTAGCGTGCGAAGGGCAGCTTCAAAAAGTTGTTCGGCGCTCTCCCCATAGCAGAAGATGGTGGCCCAACCACCTCCAAACTCGTGCCCGTCGAGATGACCGAGGTGCTTCTCAGCAAGCGCGCTCTCGACCGCGGTCTCCAGCGCGGACACGCGATCGTCATCCTCAGCGAATCCAAGGTCGTCATCCGACAGTCGGATTCGGATCAGCAGCGCTTCTCGCTTCGCCATAGCTGTACCCTAACGTAAAAGGGTTTTTCCGTCATCCGGCGCGACGGGGCGGTGCGCGAGGATGGTGTGATGGTGCCGCCGGATGGCGGAAAGGCCTGCCTGCGCCGCGGCTTCGGCAGGCAGGCCTCGGTGCGGAAGACTCAAGGACCGCAGGCAGGGATGCCTGCGCCACCGGGAGGAAAGCCCGCAGGCAAGATGCCCGCCCTGAACTACTATGGCCGGAAATCGTCGCGGCGCGCGAGGATTTCCCTCCGTCATTCCCGCGAAGGCGGGAATCCATCCGGAGCCCCACCGCCCCTGGATGCCCGCCCCACGCCTTCGCGGGGGCAGGCTCTAAAGATTTGCGGGCATGACGGAATAC
>JACQVA010000181.1 GCA_016210005.1 Deltaproteobacteria bacterium
TTAGAGCCTGCCCCCGCGAAGGCGTGGGGCGGGCATCCAGGGGCGGTGGGGCTCCGGATGGATTCCCGCCTTCGCGGGAATGACGGAGGGAAATCTGCGCGCCACGCCAAGACTTTCGGCCATAGTAGTTCAGAGCACGCCTCCTCAAGCCGCCGTCACCGCCCCGGTGAACAAACGTTTATTGCCGAATCTGCCCGGCCCTCGTGGATGACCTGCATCAGTGCATCGGATGACAGGCGGCGGGCGAGTCCACTCGGCGCATGGCTGTGACCCCATCAGTCTCTTTGGTCTTCGGGGCATATACCTATCGTATCAAGGCGCTTTGCACTAGGGTTCGGCTGGTGTCAGAGAGCATACCCGGTTGCAGCGGGCCTCGCGGTGGATCCGAAAGCCATGGCGCACGGCCGGTGCAGCCGCCAGCTCGACAGGAGGATACAATGGGCACAATCACCGGTGGCGAGTTGCTCGCGCGTTGCCTGGCCAACGAAGGCGTGAAGTTCGTGTTTGGACTGCCGTCCCCCGAGATCGATCCCTTGCTCGCTCAACTCGCCAGCTACGGCATTCGGCACGTTCCGGTACGGCACGAAGCGGCGGGCGTACACATGGCAGAGGGGCTCTATAAGACCACCGGGCAAGTGGCGGTGGTTCTCGGCAACCCCGGCCCCGGCTCCGCCAACCTGCTACCCGGCGTGATCACCGCCCGCCACGAGGGCGTGCCGGTGGTGGCGATCACCTCGCAGCACCGTCTCGGCATCGTGTATCCGTCGCCGCCCTCCACGTTCCAGGGCCAGGATCAGCTCGACGTCTTCAAGCCGGCGGTCAAGTGGGGCGGCCCGATCCTGTCGTGGGAGCGTATTCCCGAGATCGTGCGCCTGGCCTTCCGCGAGATGTGGGCGGGGCGGCCCGGCCCGGTGCACCTCGAGCTGCCGGCGCCCGTGCTATACGCGACCGGCGACGAGCACAGCGCTCCGCTCTGGCCACCGGCGGCCTACCGCCCGCCGCGGCCGCAGGCATCCGACGCCCAGCTTCGCAAGGCTGCCGAGCTGCTCGCCAACGCGCAGCGGCCGGTGGTGGTTTCCGGCGCCGGCGTTGACCGGGCGGAGGCCAACGCTGAGCTGCTGGAACTTGTCGCCCTATTGAACTGCCCGGTGCTCGCTACCATGGCCGGGCGCTCGTCGGTGGCGCTCGATCATCCCAACTATGTTTTCGGCTTCGGGCGCGGCGGTGATGTGGCCAAGCAGGAAGCCGACGTCATCCTGGTCGCGGGATCACGACTGGGCAACCTCGACATTCCGTACGACAAGTACTGGGGCGATCCCGCGCGCCAGCAACTCATCCAGATCGACGTCGACCCGCGCCATATGGGCGTCACCCGGCCACTGGCGCTCGGCATCGTCGCCGACGTCAAGAACACCATCGCGGGGCTGGTGAGCGCGCTGCGGGCACTCGAGGTACGCCCCCACGACGGGGCTGATCTGGCGCGTTACCGCCAGGTGGCGCAGGCCTGGCGGGAGGAACAGTTGGCTCCGGTGCGAAGCTGGACGGGCAGCGGCATACACCCGGCGCACGCGTTGCAAGCCGTCGGCGAGGTTTTCGGCCGGGGGGCCATCTACGTCACCGATGGTGGCAATACCTCTCTATGGGCGCACACCTGCCTGCCGCCGACGTTGCCGCGCTCGTACCACAATATTCTCGAACTCGGCATGCTCGGCACCGGCATCCCCTCCGCCATCGGGGCCAAGCTGGGCGCGCCCGAGCGCGAGGTCGTGTGCGTCACCGGCGACGGCGCGGCCGGCTTCAACTTCATGGAGATGCAGTCGGCCGCGCGCGACGGCGTCAAGATCACCACCGTCGTTTTCGCCGAAGGCTCGTGGACGATGGAGGAACCGAACGAGCGCATGCTCTACGGCCGCACCTTCGGGACTGACCAGGGCACGATTCGTTGGGAGCGCGTGGCCGAGGGCCTCGGCTGCCACGGTGAGTACGCCGAGCGGATGACTGAGGTCGAGCCAGCGCTGCGGCGCGCCCAGGCCGCCAAGGGGCCGGCGGTGGTCTGCCTGCGCACGGACCGCGACGCCAACCTGGCGATTCCGCAGGAGCTGATGCTACGCTTCGTGGAGGTGTATCAGGGACCGATGGGCTGAGGCCGGGCATGGATTCGGGCCCCGACATGTCCTACCTACGCCTCCCCTTGAACCGGCGTCCCGTTGCCGGGTAGAAGACCCGCGACGGTCTTGTCTATGGCGAGCAGACCCTCGAGCGAGTGCGGGCAGCGGACAGAGACTGTGGCGGTGGGCGACGGCGCACCAGCGCTGCGAGTCGATCCGGTAGTTACCGCCGCCGACTTGCGCCAGTTCATTCGCTTTCCCTTCCGGCTCTACGCCGGTGATCCGCACTGGGTCGCGCCGCTGCTGCTCGAGCGCCGCCAGTTCTTCAATCAACGGCGCAACCCGTTTTTCCACCACGCTGAAGCGGCCTACTTCGTCGCCCGGCGCGGCACCGAAGTCGCCGGTACCATCGCGGCGGCGGTGGATGGGAACTACGTCGCCTTTCACCAGGCCGCCATCGGCTATTTTGGTTTCTTCGAGTGTATCGACGACGACGACGTCGCCGCTTCCCTCTTCGCCGCCGCGCGCACCTGGCTGCGCGCCCACGGCATGACGATCATGCGCGGGCCAAATAATTTCACGACCAACCAGGAAGTGGGCCTGCTGGTCGACGGCTTCGACTGCGATCCGGTAGTGCTCACGACCTACAACCCGCCTTACTATCAACGGCTGTACGAGCAGGTGGGTCTAATCAAGGCGAAGGATCTGTATGCCTACTGGCTCGACGCCGGCCCGGCGCCGCCGGCGTTGGTCGAGGCCGCCGAACGCACGCGCCGGCGCCACCAAGTGCGCATCGCCAAGATGAACCTGCGCGACTACGGCAACGAGGCCAAGCGGGTCCAGCGCATCTACAATCAGGCGTGGGCCGGCAACTGGGGCTTCGTGCCGGTGTCCGACGAGGAGATCCTCGACCTGGCGCGCAATCTGCGGCTGCTTGCCGACCCCGATCTGGCGCTGTTTGCGTACGTCGACGGCGAAGCCGAGCCCGTGGGTTTCGTGCTCTGCTTGCCCGACATCAACCGTGCCCTCAAGCCGTTGCGCGGGCGGTTGTTCCCGCTCGGCTGGCTGCGCCTGCTGTGGGCCAGACGCCACATAGACTTCTTGCGCATCTTCACCTTGGGGGTGCTGCCCGACCACCATCCGCTCGGCATCGGCGCCTTGTTGTACCTGGAAACCTGGCAGAGCGGCTTGCGCAAAGGCTACCGCGCCGGGGAAATGAGCTGGATCCTCGAAGACAACGGCCCGATGAACGCCGCCCTGCAGCTGATGGGTGCCCGCATTTACAAGAGATGGCGGATCTATGACCAGACGCTGTGAGCCGCTTGCGGGCAAATGCAAAGCTGGACACAGATATGCACCGCTATGATGTAATAACGTTCGACTGTTACGGTACACTGATCGATTGGATCGGGGGCATCACCACGGCGATCGAAGCGGCCGCGTGCAGCGCCGGTCTGGTCATAGAGCGCACGGCGATCTTCCCCGCCTATCTGCGGGCCGAGGCGCAGGTGGAGCAGCTCTCGTACCGCCCCTACCGCGAGGTGCTCGCCGAGTGCGCACGGCGGGTGGCGGCGGAGTTGGGCTGGACCCTGCCGGCGGCGCAGTCCGGGTTGCTCGCCGAGAGCGTACCCCAATGGCGGCCGTTTCCCGACACCAACCCGGCGCTCGAGCGCTTGCACACTGCGGGCTACCGGCTCGGCATTATCTCGAATGTGGACGACGATCTGCTCGCTGCCACTCGGCGCCATTTCAGGACCGATTTTGCTTTCCTCGTGACCGCTCAGCGAGTGGGCTCGTACAAACCCGCCCACGCTCACTTCCTCGAAGCTCGCCGGCGCATCGCCGCCGGCGGCGCGGGCACGCGCTGGCTCCACGCAGCGCAGAGCTACTACCACGACGTTGTGCCGGCGTGCGCGCTCGGGATCCCGGTGGCCTGGGTCAACCGCCACCACGAGGCTTTGGCACCTGGGGCGGCGCACCCGCTGCATGAGGTGCCGGACCTCGCGCACTTAGCCGCCTGGCTCGCGCCCTAGCTCGAAGCTCAGACGCCGGCCGGCTGCGGCGTGAGAATGACCACCGGGATCTCGCGCTCGGTGCGCGCCTGATAGGCGGCGTAGCTCGGATACATGGCCACCAGCCGCGGCCAGAGCACGGCCTTCTCCTCAGCCGTGGCGCGCCGCGCCGCCGCCATTAGCTTGCGCCTGCCGACCTCGACTTCGACCCGGGGATTGGCTTCGAGGTTCTTGAACCAGAGCGGATGGTGCGACATCCCTCCCTTCGAGGCCACTACGACATACCTGAGGCCGTCTTCGAGGTAGAGCAGCGGCGCGGTCTGCCGCCGGCCGGAGCGCCGGCCGATGGTGGTCAACAACAGCACCGGCGCCCCACCGGGAAAGCGCCCCGCAACCCGGCCGCCGCTGGCGCGGTAGAGCCAGGTATTCAGTTGCGCTGCCACTCGCACGATGACGCTGCCGATGCGCTCTTCGCGGCGTGTGAATGCTCGGGGCTTCTGATTAGACATGCTCGGCTCTCCTACTCGCCGCGCTCTCGCCTCGATCGGCCATCGACCGCGCGGCAGGCGCAGGTTACGCCGCGGCGATTTCCGCGGCAAGCCGCAGGATAGGCGCCCGCAAGCGAGTAAGCTCGCGAGCGAGAGCACCGGAAGCCGTCATGTGAGACAGAGGAGCTGATGGGAGTTGCGCGACGGCGGGCGAACGGCTAGGCGATGAGGCCATGCTCAGAGAGCTGTGGCGCTTGTACGAATCGACCGGCCGCCCGGGAGGACGGCCGAATCTGACGCGGATCATCCCCAATTTACTGGTGGGCGAATACCCGACACCCGACGACGCGGCTTGGTTATGTAGCGAACACCAAGTGACGGCGGTGTTCAACCTGCAAGACGACGCCGATCTCGCCGGCAAGGGCTTGGACCTGCGCGATTTGCAGCGCGCCTACCGCGAGCACCATCTCGGCTTCCATCGCGTTCCCATCCCCGACGGCGACATGGACATCCTGGCCGCGCGTCTCGATCGCATCGTCGGCTTGCTCGGCCAGCTGCTTGCCGGCGAGCACTGCGTCTACCTCCACTGCAACGCCGGGCGCAATCGCGCGCCGACGGTGGCGATCGCGTATCTCCACGTGCACGGCGGCCTGCCGCTTGCCGCCGCGCGCGACTTCGTCAAAGAGCGCCGCCCCTGTGTGCCGTACATGCAGGTGCTGAAGGCGCACTACGGTTAGCGGGGGGGCGTGGTGATCAAGGCTACCCCCACGACAGGCACAGCGCAGGCAGCGGCGATGCGCGCCGCTTTCGATATCGACGTCGTCCTCGCCATTTTGCGGCGCGCCTACAAGACTTGGAATGCACCGATTGTGACATTGCTGGCACAGGAGACCCGCGATCCCTTTCAGGTCTTGATCTCGTGCCTGCTGAGTCTGCGCACCAAGGACGAGACCACCGGGCCGGCCTCGCAGCGCCTGTTTGCCCTGGCCCACACCGCGCCGGCGATGCTGCAGCTGAGCCCGCGCCAGCTCGAGCACGCCATCTACCCGGTCGGCTTCTATCGCACCAAGGCGCGCACCATCCGCGCGCTGTGCCAGCGGCTGGTCAACGAGTTCGGCGGCCGTGTGCCCGATGATCTCGACACCCTGCTCAGCTTCAATGGGGTGGGCCGCAAGACCGCCAATCTGGTGCTGACCCAGGGTTTTGCCAAGCCCGGCATCTGCGTCGACACCCACGTGCATCGCATCTCCAACCGCTGGAACTACGTGCGCACCAAGACGCCGCACGACAGCGAGATGGCGCTGCGGCGCAAGCTGCCGCGCCAGTACTGGATCGCCTACAACGACCTGCTGGTGGCGTTCGGTCAGACGATCTGCAAACCGACTTCCCCGTGGTGCAGCCGCTGCCCGATCGAGAACTACTGTCCCAAGCGGGGTGTGACCCGCTCGCGCTGAGGCTCAGACCTTACTGCGCCAGGACCGCGGCCAAGCTGTGTTCAGCCTCCGGCCAACCTGGGCGTAGTCGCAAGGCTTCGCGCAAGTGAGCCGCGCTGTCCGCCGGCCTCCCCGTCTGCGCCAGTGCGATGGCGAGGTTGAAGTGCACCTCGGGCAGCTCCGGGTTCAGCCGCAGGGCCTGGCGGAACTGCTCAATCGCCTCCCCGAGCTCGCCGCTCAGGGCGAGTGCGGTACCAAGATCGTAGTGGACATCCGGGTTGGGCTCCCGGGAGTAACGGATGGCTTCGCGGTATTCGACGATGGCGGTATCCAAATCGCCTTTGAGCGCGATAGCGGCGCCGAGGTTGTGGTGGGCCTCGGCAAACTCGGGCCGAAGGCTGGTAGCGGCGGAGTACTGCTCGATTGCCTCCTCGAGGCGCCCGGCGGCGAACATGACGGCGCCGCGCAACCCGCGCGCACTCGGCGACTGCGGCGCCAGCGCAACGACGCGGCCGGAGAGCGTGTCGCTGTCGGCCCAATAGCCGAGCTGGCGCCGGGTGGCGCGCGCCTCGGCCGCCAGTGCCACCAGCAGCACAACCACCAGGACGCCGCGCAGCCGCGCGCCGGCGTGACGCCAGAGCTCTCCGGCGGTGGCGGCGAGCGCCGCCAGCAAGCCGATTGCCGGCAGGTAGGCAAACTTGTCCGCCGCGATCACATCGGTGAAACCAATCACCCCCATGGTGGGCAGGGCGGCAGCAAAAAAAATCAGCCAGCCGGCCAGCCACGCGCGGGTCCAGCGCAACGACAGCAGCAGCACCGCCGCCAGCATCACCGAGCCGATCACACCCGCGGCCACGGCGCCGTGCGCCAGCGACATCGGCTCGGGGAACGCATAGTGGGGCGACAACCCTGTGGGCCAAAGCAATTTGTGAAGATAGAAGATAACGTTGTGACAAAGCACCAGCGGGATGCGCAGCGGCGGATACTCGCCCGGCAGGATGGTGATGGCCGAGGCCGTCTGCGACACCACGGTAATGATGGCCGAGAGACCGCCGAGCGCGAACAGCGGCAGTTTTTCCAGCAGCGCTCGGCCGCTCAACCGCCGCAGCGGCCACCAGTCCAGCAGCAGCAGTATCACCGGCAGCGGCGTGCTCGTCGGCTTGGACAGCAAAGCCAGCACGTAGAGCAAGGCCGTGGCGGCCAGCCGCAGCGACGAGCGCGCGCGGGCGTAACCGATGTAGGTGGCGATCGCCGACAAGGCGAAGAAGGCCGCCAGCGGGGTCTTGCGCTCGCCCACCCATGCGATCGGCTCCACCGTCAGCGGATGCAAACCGAACAGCAGTGCAACGGCCGCTGCCACGTACGGTTGGCCGAACAGCGCCTGCACGATCGCCATGACCAGCAGCGTGTTCAGTACATGCAAAGCCAGGCTGGTGCGATGGAACGGCCGAAAATAGTCCGGACGCCCGCCGGCAGCGGCATCGAGCATCAGCGAGATCATTGCCAGCGGCTGGTAATAGCCGTGCACCGTGGAGGGATCACGCACTTCGCCCATAAAGCGGGCAGCGGAGACCAGGCTCGGGTTCAGCACCAGGCGGTTGTGCAGCACGTACTGCTGATCGTCGAACGACATCGCGGTCGCTGACAGCACCGGCCAGTGCACCGTCACCACCAGGCCGGCGACCATGCCGGCCAGCGCCCACAGGCGCAGCCGGTCCTTGGTCATTGCGCCCCGAGCATTTGCAGATAGCGGCGCGCCACGCCGGCGACACCGGCGCTGGCGTCGAGGCGTAGCGCCTGCTCCAGGTGTTCGCGGGCGCCGGTCCGATCACCGAGCGAGTACAACACTTGCCCCAGCAGCACTTGGCTTTTGGCGCTGCGCGGGTCGAGCGCCAGCGAGCGTTGGAGCTGAGCGCGAGCCTCGGCGACCTGGCGGTTCACTTCCTGCGCGTCGTTGCGTGCCTGGGCCTGCTCGGCGCGCGTCATCGCCAGGCGGCCGAGTCCATAGTGCAAGTACGGATGCGAGTGCAGCTTCAAGCCCTCGTTGAACATGCGCTCGGCCTCGTCCAGGCGTTGTTGCCGCAAGTAAAGGTTGCCGGCGTTGTTCAAAGTCATCACCCGGGCGTCGCGGTCAGACTTGCCCGCGAGGGCGCGCTGCAAGGCCATGTCGGCCGCCTCGAGCTGGTTGCGGTTCATGTAGATCATCGCCAGCTCGCGATGGCCGAGGGCGTAATCCGGAGCTTTGGCGGCCACGTCCTGCCAGAACAAGACATCGTCGGCCCACACCCGGTTGCGGGCGAGGCACAGCACCGCGAACACGGCGCTGAGGCCGAGCACCGCGACACGCGCGGGCAGCAACCATGACGGTCGCCGCGCTGCCAGCCACACCAGCAAGCGCCCGCACAACAGGCACGCGGCAATCGACGGTATGTAAAGGTAGCGCTCGGCGACGGGGGCCTGCGCGCTGATGCGCACGATCACCGCCAACGCCGGCGCCAGCGTGACGAGAAACCACGCCAGCAAGCAAGCCGTCACCCGCTCGTCTTGGCGCCAGGCCGCACCCGCAGCGGCGGCGGTTGCCAGGGCCGTCACCAAGCCGAGCGCGGGAGACAACCAGCCCGCGGGAACCTCCGGCACATAGGCACTCAAATTCACCGGCAGCAGCAGCTTGCTGGTGTAGAAGCCGAGCGCTGCCAACAGGTCGCGCAGCGCGGCGGCCGGCGTTGCAGAGCTGGCAAAGCCGGTAACGGCCGCACCCAGTGCCAGGCGGCGCAGCATCAGGTAACTGACTGTTACAGCGAGCAGCGCCGCCAGTACCTGCCGGCTCGGGCGCCTGCCGGTAGCCAGGGCGAGCAGCGGTAGAATCAACAGCGCCCCGAGAGCGGCCTCTTTGGCAAACAGCGCCAGGCCGTAAGCGGCCACCGCTGCCGAGCGCGTCCACCGCGGTTGCTCGTGGGTGAGCCAGGCCGCGCTTAGCAGTAGCAGGGTGGCCGCTAGCACGTCCGAACGGCCGGCGATCCACGCCACTGACTCGACATGGATCGGATGCACGGCGAAGAGCGCCGCCGCCAAAGCGCTGGCGGAGGCGCTGCCCAGGAGACGAACGCCCAGCCACCACAGCAACGCGGTGTTAGCGCCGTGAGCCAGCACGACGGAGAAGTGAAACCAGAAGGGGGTCTCGCCACCCAGTGAGCGATCGAGCAGAAAGCTCAGGAAGATCAGCGGCCGATAGTAATACTTGGGCACGATCTCGGGCGGTAGCAGCAGCTCGCGCAGGCCGTGGATCGCACGCAGCTGTTCGAGAACCAGCGGGTCATCCCAGATGAAGCCGTGGCGCAGTGCGGGCAAGTAGACCAGCAGAGCCAGCGCCGTGGCGGCTAGACCCCAGGGCCATTCTCGTGGCGGCGCGCCCGCCGTAGAGGGCGGCTGCCGGCGTAGCGGGCGGCGCTTCACTCGTTACCGGCGGGCGCCGGATTGAGCAGATCCATACCCAGCGTGGAGGGGAAGAGGGCCGCAAGCTCCTCCGCCGTCCAGCGAGCGGCGGCGGTGATCGTGCGCGCAGGCGCCGGGTAATTCAGCAACGCGATTAGGCCGCCCATCACCAGGAAGGTCTGGCCGTTGATGTTAGCGGCGGCGTCGCTGGCGAGGTAGGTGACGAACGGGGCGACATCGTCGGGGTCGCGCTGCGGGCGGGGCAATGAAGTGAGTGACTCACCGCCGATGCTGGCCATGCCGCGCTGCTGCCGGATGGCGCGCGCCTGCTGCGGAATGGTCGCCACCAGGCGCGTCGCTGCCGCCGGCGCCACCGCGTTCGCCGTGATGCCGTACTTGCCCAGGTCGCGCGCCACCACCCGGGTGAAGCCGGCGATGCCGTCTTTAGCGGCGCCGTAGTTGGCTTGCCCGGAGTTGCCGTACAGACCCGAGGTCGACGACATGCTGATGATGCGGCCGGCGCTCTTCTGCTCGCGCAGCACGCGCGCCGCATGCCGGGTGCAATTGAAGGTGCCCTTGAGGTGGACGGCGATCACCGCCTCCCACTCCGCCTCGCTCATGTTGAAGATCATGCGGTCGCGCAGGATGCCGGCGTTGTTGACCAGGATGTCGAGCCGGCCAAACGACGTGAGCGCGGTCTTCACAATACGTTCCGCCGCGGCGAAGTCGGCGACGCTGTCGCAGTTGGCGACCGCCTGGCCGCCGGCAGCACGGATTTCACTGGCGACCGCCTCGGCCGCCGCCGGCGAGGCCCCCGAGCCGTCGGGCTCGCCCCCGAGATCATTGACCACCACGGCAGCGCCTTCTTGCGCCATCAGCAGGGCAATGCCCCGGCCGATGCCGCGCCCGGCACCGGTAACGATCGCTACTTTGCCTTTCAGGCGTTCGCCCATGGACGAGTCCCCGCTCCGGTGCCGTCAGCTGCGCGGCGGCGCCGGGTTCACCAAGCCCTCAGCCAGCGTTTGCGGCACCAGCGCATCGAGCTCATCGAGCGTCCAGCGCCCGGCCTTATAGATGGTCTTGATCGGCCGCGGTTGCGAGATCAACGACACCGAGCCGCCGGCACAGAGAAAGAACTGGCCATTGACGTTATCGGCGAAGTCACTCGCCAAGAACACCGCCATCGGGGCGATATCCTCGGGCTTGAGGTTTTCCAATTGGTTGAGGGCTTTCTCCTCGCGGATGATTCCCTGCTGCTTGCGAATCTCGCGGGCGCGCAGCACTTCGGGCGTCAGAGTCATACGCGTGGCCGCTACCGGGCAGATCGAGTTGACGGTCACGCCGTACTTTCCGAGGTCCCGTGCGGCGACCTTAGTCAGGCCGCTGATGCCGGCCTTGGCGGCACCGTAGTTGGCTTGGCCCGGGTTGCCGAACAAGCCGGAGCCGGACGAGAAAGTAATGATGCGGCCGCATCTCTGCGCGCGCATCAGCGGGGCGGCGTGACGGATGCAGTTGAAGGTGCCCTTGAGGTGGACGGCCAGCACCGAGTCCCACTCCTCCTCGCTCATGTTGAAGATCATGCGGTCGCGCAGGATGCCGGCGCAGGTGACCAGGATATCGATGCGGCCGAATCGCTCCACCGCGGTTTCGATGACGTTGCGCGCGCCGTCCCACGCTGCCACCGAGTCTGAGTTGGCCACAGCCCGCCCACCCGCCGCAGTGATTTCGTTGACGACGTCGAACGCCGGTCCTGTGCTGGGCGCCGAGCCATCCGCCGTGACCCCGTAGTCGTTGACGACGACGCTGGCGCCGGCGGCCGCTAGCGCCAGGGCGATTCCCCGCCCGATGCCGCGCCCGGCCCCGGTGACGACGGCGACGCGATCTCTGAGCATGTCTGTCACGGTGAGTCCTTCGTTCGGAGCCGCAAGACGGGCGGACTCTATGCGAGCCCCCCGCCACCGTCAAGCGTTGCCCGGCGACAACGCGCCGGAGCAGCTGGCCCACCGAGCGGCGCCTTGCCCTCTAAGGAGCGCACCGCACGTGTTTCCGCGCGGCGGGGCTGCGCCCAGGGCAGGTTTGCGGAGACTGTGTGCGGCCATGCTTGCCGGTGTCGCCATCGACCCGCGCTGGGGTTCGTCGCACGGCAGCAGCGACATCGACCACACGGCATCTTTACGGCGTGGGCGGAGGCGAATCTCCCCTGAACGAGGCTCGCCGATTGAGGCGCTGGAGCAACTCGGGGTGCGCGACAAATTTGTGGGTAACGTGGTGCCGACCCTGATCCTGTTCGGTGTTATGGCCGTCATTCCCGCGAAAGCGGGAATCCAGTTTGGCGTTTGGCGCTATGGACAAGCAGTTCTGCGTTTACATCCTGGCCAGCAAA
>JACQVA010000182.1 GCA_016210005.1 Deltaproteobacteria bacterium
TCCCCATAACACGTGGGGAGCACCGTCGGTGATCAGCGGTTCAGTTCAACGGGGCCTTTCCGCCATCCGGCGGCAACCACCACAGCATCTCGCGCAACCCCGTGTCGCGCCGGATGCCGGAAAAACCCTTTTACGTTAGACCGCACGAGCCGGAGCAGTGACGTCGATTCTCTTGGTTCGGCACGCCCACGCACCATGGTCTACGGATGAGATGCGATCGCTCTCCCGCAGGGGTCAGCTCGATGCCGATCGCCTGGCAGACGAGTTGGCGGTTCTTCCCATCACTGCGGTCTACTCAAGTCCCTACAGACGCTCGCTGGAAACCGTATCACCGCTAGCGGCTCGCCTTGACCTGCCGGTACAAGAGCTGCCGGACCTTCGCGAGCGTGCGCTCGGCTCGTTCAACTCCCGCTCATTCGAGCAGGCCGTGGCATCAACGTGGGCGGACCTTGACTTCGCTCACGCCGGAGGAGAATCCAACCGTGAAGCACGCCACCGCGGCATCTCGACGATTCGATTCCTTGCCACCCGCCATCCAGATGACGTCGTAGTCGCGGGGACCCACGGGAACCTGCTCGCCCTCATCCTCAGCGCCTTCGACGACCGCGTCGCCTTCGACTTCTGGCGATCGCTGAAGTTCCCCGACGTTCTGCGACTGGATCTCGAACGCTCAGGAAAAGGCGCATACCATCGCCTCAGCTCGCGTGCGGTCAACACCTATAAGGCCTCCGTTGTCAAGAAGACGCGGCGGTAGCGCCACGGGGGCGGGGGGCGCTCGCGGGAAGCAGACGCGGCGGGCACGCTGAGGAGGGTGAGCCGACTTCGTTTCACAGCGGGTGCCATGGGCCAAAGAGCGGCGCGATGAACTAGAAGCGGGCAAAATCGACACCGTCCTTGCGGAGCTACGTGTCCATGCCAACATCATCGACGAGGCCCGCAAGTGTATCGACTACCTCACCACCAACCGCAACCGGATAGGCTTCCCGGAGTTCCGCGCCCAGGGGCTATGCACCTCGACCGGCGTCGTGGAGGCCGGCTGCAAGACAGCCGTCGGCACCCGGCTCAAGCGCGCCGGCATGCGCTGGACCGTCACCGGTGCCGACGCAATCATTGCCCTGCGCTGCTGCGTGCTCCCTGGCCGCTTCGAGGATTTCTGGGAGCGGCGCTCAGCCGTGGCTGCCGAGGCCACGTAGTGAGGTCACCTCACAAATGTGTCGTGCGCCCCCACCGCGTGGGTGGCGAGGAAGTTGCTGACGGTGGTGGCTATGCGGCCGCGCGTTCGTGCTGCGGCGCGCGCAGCTCTTTCCAACAGCGCGGCGTGATCGCGTCGATTCGGCTCATCGGGTGAGTGCTGACGAGAATCGATGGGGTGCCGGCTGTTGCTGCGTCAGGCAGTGGAGTGTGCCCAAGCCCCAGACGAGATCGACGGCATGGATACCGATGGTTTCACGGGTCGGAAACAACCGGGCCAGGGTATCCAACGCGAGGCGGTCGTTCGGGTCGTTGAAGGTGGGCACCAGCACCGCCACGTTGGCGATGTAGAAGTTGGCGTAGCTTGCCGGCAAGCGCATGCGCTCGTAACGGATGGCTTGCGGCAGCGGCAGCTCGATCACCTCGAACGGCCGCCCGTCCTGATCGCGCATGCGCTTGAGCCGGCGCAGGTTGTCGGCCAACGGGGCGTAGTTCTCGTCGCGCCGATTGCTCTCGACCGCGGCCACCACCGTGCGCGGGCCGGTGAACCGCGCCAGATCATCGACATGGCCGTGGGTATCATCCCCTGCAATTCCGCACCCCAACCACAGAACGTTGGTCACGCCCAAGCAGTCGCCCAAAACCCGCTCGAGTTGCGCGCGCGATAGGTGCGGGTTACGCGCCTGGATCGGCGAGAGCAAGCATTCCTCGGTCGTGAGCAGCGAGCCGCTGCCGTTGACGTCGATGCTGCCCCCTTCGAGCACGACGGGTCGGCCGGCAACCGCGGGCGTGAATCGCGGCAGCCGTAAGCGCCGCGCCAGCTGCGCATTGACGGCGTTGTCGAGCTGCCAGTTGCGGTACTTCGCCCAGCCGTTGAACTTCCAGTCGGTGATTGCCAGCTGGCGGCCACGCTTGATGAAGAGCGGTCCGAAATCGCGCATCCAGCCGCGATTGGTGGGAATGACGAGGAACTCGACTTGCGCCGCCGGCACGTGCGCCTTAGCCAGCAACTGCTGCGCCCGCAGGCGCGCCGCCGGATCGCGCACGATGATGCGCACGCGCTCGCTGCGCGCCAGCACCCGCGTGATCTCGACGTAGACGAAGTGGATAGCGGCGATCTTTCCGGGCCAGTCCGCCGGCCGGTGCGGCCAGGCTATCCACGTCGCCGCGTGCGGCTCGAACTCCGCCGGCATACGGTAGCCCAGCTCAGCCGGTGTCATCTTGGCCTCTGCAGTTCGTCGCACAGCGGCGTGCCTATCGTCACTGACGAGCAATGACAATACTTTGCAGCGATCATCCGGGTTCCCATGGCGGCGATGCGGACCGGCATCGCCGCCGATGCGAGTGAGCATCGGCAATGCGGCCCCGCGGGGGCGACACCGCCTTTGATCGTGAGCCCGTGGTCGGCGCGCACTTGGCGCCGGCATTGCTCTTGACACTACCCAGCAACGCGCCGGGCAGTACCCCTGCGACCGGCGGAGTGCGTATGCAACGTGATGACAGCCAAGCACCGCCGCCTGCAGCCCTCGGTACCCTGAGAGTGATGGAGTACGGCACCGGTGTCGCCACCGCCTTCTGCGCCCGGCTGCTCGCCGACTTCGGGGCCACGGTCTTCAAGATAGAACCCCCCACGGGCGACCCCCTGCGACATCACGGCCTGTTTCCCGGCGATAAGCCGCATCCCGATCACAGCGCTCTGTTCGCTTACCTCAACGCGGGTAAGCAAAGCGTGGCGCTCACGGGCGATCATGAGGCTGACCGCACGCTGCTAGCCCGGCACGCCGGCGGTGCCGACGTGCTGGTAACCGACCTGCTGCCGGCCGAGCGTGCGACCTGCAATCTCGACGAGATCAGCGCCGGTGGAAACATGGTGACGGTATGCTTGCCCGCCATCGGCTCCTGGGGTGCCTTTGGTGGGCGGCGCGCTTACGACCTACAAGTCTGCGCGCTGTCGGCGGCCAGCATCATCCTGGGTGAACCCAAGCGGCCGCCGCTGCACTTCCCGTTTCACTTGCCGGCGCTGCAAGCCGGTATGCACGGGGCGGCGGCAGCGTTGAGCGCGTTGCTGGCGCGGCGCCGCTGCGGGCGGGGGCAGGCAGTCGAGGTCGCTGCTACCGACGTGCTCGCCTTCTACACCGGGGGCATGTCCCGATTCATTCTCGGCTCCGGCGGATCATGGCGGCGACGTGGCTTCGAGCGCCACGGCACGATGTATCCCTCGGGCTTCTACCCGTGCCGGGACGGCTTCATCTTCATCGCCACCCAGACCCGCGCGCAATGGACCGGTTTCCTGCGCCTGATGGGTAACCCGCAGTGGGCGCAGCAGGACCCCGTGCTGCAAGACGGCGTGCGCATCGGCTGGGCACGCGCCGACGAGGTCGACCTGCACTTCATTCCCTGGCTGACGCAGTACACCCGGCGCGAGTTGGCCGACATGGCCCGCCAGGCCGATTTGGTCCTCGGCCCGATCAACAACGTCGATGACTTGTTTGGCGAGCCGCACCTGGAAGCGCGGCGCTTTTGGGCCGAGGTGAGCGTCGGCGAGACCACCGTGCGCATGCCGGGTATGGGGTACGCGATGTCGGCCACGCCCTGGCGCCTCGGGCGAGTGCCGAGGCTCGGCGAGCATGCCCAGGACGCCGTGGCCAGTGCGGTTGCCCCCGCGCGACCTCCGAGTCGACCGCCGGCGCGCATCCGCCGGCCGCTCGAGGGCTATCGCGCGCTCGAGTTCGGCTTCAACTGGGCCGGACCGCTGGTGGGACAGATCTTGGCTGACCTCGGCATGGAGGTGATCAAGGTCGAGACCAACGCACGGCTCGACTTCATGCGCCATTGGCAGCACGCGCGAAAGTTTTTCCACAACGCCAACCGCGGCAAGCTGAGCGTCTCGGTCAACCTCAAGCAGGCGGGCGGGATCGAGCTGGTGCGCCGCTTGGCCGGCCGGGTCGATGTCGTCTTCGACAATTTCGCCGCTGGCGTCATGGCCCGCAACGGCCTCGGCTACGACGACCTGCGCCAAGTCAAACCCGACCTGGTCGTGCTGTCGATGGCGATGGCGGGGCAAACCGGCCCGCTCAAACACCTGCGGGGATTCGCCACCATCGCCACCGGCTTCGCCGGTTTGGAGTCGGCCATTGGTTACCCCGATACTGGCTCGACCGGCCTGCCCTTGCTCGGCATTGGCGATACCAACGCCGCCATTCAAGGTGTGTACGCCTGCCTGGTGGCGCTGTGGCACCGCGAGCACACCGGTCAAGGGCAGTTCATCGACCTGTCGCAGATCGAGGCCGCCGCCACGCTTGCGGCCGAACCGCTGTGCGACTTCCAAATCAACGGCCGCGTGGCCGCACCGCAGGCCAACCGCCACCCCTGGATGGCCCCGCACGGCACCTACCCCGCTGCCGGCAAGGACCGTTGGGTCGCCGTCGCCGTCGGCAGCAACGCCGAGTGGCAAGCGCTGGTGCAAGCCATGGGCGAGCCGTCGTGGGCCAAAGAGCCTGCCTTCAACGAAGCCCACAGCCGTTACGCGCGACAGGCCGAGATCGACGCGCGGCTGGCCCAGTGGACTGCCGCGTTCGATCGCGACGCGCTGGTCGAAAGGCTGCAAGCTGCCGGCGTCGCCGCCGCGCCCGTGCTCGAGATCGACGAGGTTCGCACCCACCCCCATTTCCAGGAGCGGCAGCTGTGCCAGGAAATCAGGAGTTTCGAAGGCAGCCCAGAGCTAGTATACAACACGCCGTGGCATTTCAGTTTGACCGCACGCGGCGTGGACCGGCCTTCACCGCAGGTTGGGGAGCATAACCACTATGTCTTCGGAGAACTGCTCGGGATGACGGCAGAGGAGATTCAACACCTCGCCGAGCAGCAAGTGATGTGGTGAGCGATGGCGACGTTCCCGACCTTCCCGCCTGAGTATCGCCGGCGCTTTGTCGCGGCCGGCCTCTGGCTGGACCGAACGCTGTACGACTACTTCAGCGAAACCGTGCGCCGCCTGCCCGAGCAGGTGGCCATCGTCGCCGGCGCGCGGCGCATTACTTTCAGCCAGTGGGCGCACGAAGCCGAGCGCTTGGCCGCCGGGCTGGTGCGGCTGGGGCTGGCCAAGGGGGATATCGTCTCGGTGCAGCTGCCCAACTGGCCGGAGCTGTGCGTGCTGCAGGTGGCGCTGGCGCGCATCGGCGCCGTGATTCAACCGATGCACATGATCTACCGCCAGCGCGAGATCGCCGCGATGCTGCGCTTTTGCGACTCGCGCGCGGTCTTTCTACCGGCAAGCTATCGCGGCTTCGACTACGCCGCGGCGCTGGCCGGAATCCGCGGCGAACTGCCCCAGCTGAAGTATGCCGTCACCACGCGCGGCGCTCACGGGCCGTGGCCGCGCTACGACGACCTGGTCGCCGGTAGCGACGGCCTGGCGGCCTACGAGGCCGCTTATCCGGTCGTGGCCGACGACGTCTTCTACCTCAACTTCACCTCCGGCACCGAAGGCGATCCGAAAGGCTTTCTGCACACTCACAACACGTTACTGAGTGCGCTCAAGCGCTTCGCCGACATGCAGGCGCGCCATGATCCGAAATCGGCCGCCGACGTGATCCTGGCCAATAGCCCGATGTCGCACTCCTTCGGCCACCTGACCACGCATCAGGTGCTGCTGCGCGGCATTCGCATGGTTCTGGTCGAGCACTTCGAGCCCGGCGAGACCCTGCACCTGATCGAGCGCGAGCGCGTCACCGCCATCTCCGGCACACCGGCGCACTTGATCAGCCTGCTCAACCACCCCGATTTCGCCAAGCATGACCTCACCAGCGTCAAGAGCGTTGGCGTCGGCGGCGCGCAGTGCCCGCCGCAGTTGCTGGCCGACATCAAAGTCAAGTTCGGCGTCGCGACCGGCAACACTTACGGCATGGGCGAGAACATCGTGCACACCCGCACGCTGCCGTCCGACCCAGCGGAAGTCATCCGCGACACCGTCGGCCGGCCGGTGCCGGGCGCCGAGCTGAAGATCTTCTGCGAGGATCACCGCAGCGAGACCAGCCCCGGCACGGTCGGCGAGATCGCCTTCCGTGGCCCCACCTTGTTCGCCGGCTACTACAAGCAGCCCGAACTATCGCGGGTCACCCGTAACGACGACGGCTGGTTCTTCACCGGTGATCTCGGCTTCGTCGATGAACGCGGCTACCTTCATCTCGCCGGCCGCAAGAAGGACATGATCAACCGCGGCGGCACCAAGATCTTCCCGAAGGAGATCGAAGACCTGCTCCACTCGCATCCCAAGATCCTCAAGGCCGCCGTGATCGGCATGCCGGACTACCGGCTGGGCGAGCGCATCTGTGCTTACGTGGTGCCGCGGCCGGGGGAGACGCTCTCGCTTGATGAGCTGCGCGCGTATCTCACCGGCCTCAAAGTGACGAAGCACAAGTTCCCCGAGCGGCTGGAGGTCATCGACGAGTTGCCCATGACCCCGACCGGCAAGATCAAGAAGGAGCCGTTGCTGCGCGACATCGAGCAGAAGCTCGGCGCAGCCGGTGGCCGTTTCGACGAGTGAGCTAGCGCCAGAGATCGGAGCCAGCATGGAGTTCGGCAAGATTACCGAGGACGCCATCGCCAAGTTGAAGCGCCGCATCGGCGTCGAACGTAAAGGCAGCACCATGCACCGGCGCGGCCCGCTGCGCCTGCCCCGTGACGTCATCCGTCGCTTCGCCATCGGCTCGGGCGACGACAACCCGCTCTACCTCGACCTCGACTACGCCGGCAAGAGCCGCTACCGCACCCTCATCGCCCCGCCCAGCATCATCGGGTTCACCGAACGCACCAACGGCGCCACCGACGGACTGCCCGGCTGCCACACCATCTGGCGCGAAGCGATCTACGAGTGGTATTTGCCGCTCAAGATGGACGACGTGCTCGACTCCAGCACCTACCTGCGCCGCGTCGAGCTGATCCCGAGCCAGTTCGGCGGCGGCAAAGCCGTGGTGCAGGATTACGAAACCTACATCCGGAACCAGCGCCAGGAGAGCGCGGCGAACTACCGCACCTCATGGCACCGCTTCGAGCGCCACAGCGCCGCCAAGGCCGAGAAGTACAAACGCGAGCTGGCCAACTATACGCCCGCTGACATCGACAAGATCAAGGCCGACTACAAGCAGGAACAGCGCCGCGGCCGCGATATCCTGTGGTGGGATGACGTTCGCGAAGGTGACCAGATCCCGTTCGTCGTCAAAGGGCCGACCACCCAGATCAGCAAGTTCGCCTTCGAGAGTTGGGGCGGCCCGGGCGGCTGGTTCGTCGGCCACAAGCTCGCCTTCGCACTGTTCGAGAAACATCCCGGCCTGCCGTTCATCAACGAGCAGGGCATCCCCGAGGCCCCGGTGGCGATCCACTGGTCCAACGAGCGCTCGCAAAAGCTCCTCGGCCTGCCCGGCGCCTACGAGGCCGGTTACGAACGCACCAGCTGGATCGTCCACATGTTGATGAACTGGATCGGCGACGACGGCTTTCTGCATCGCCTCACGCAACGCTACCCGACCTTCAGTCTCTTGGGCGACACCACCTGGTGCCGCGGCACGGTGGCGGAGAAGTACGTCATCGATCAGCCCGTCGACGGCAAACGCCACGCGCTGCGCTGCGAGATCTGGACGGTGAATCAACGCGGCGACACTACCACCACCGGCGAGGCGGTGGTGCTGCTACAAGCACGCAACTGAGTATGCGCGTCGGCTTGCTCTACCAACACACCGGCCCGGACGGCGACTTCGCCCCGGTGATCGAACAGATCGCCAAGGCCGATCACCTCGGCTTCGACACCGTCTGGCTCGAAGAGCACCCCGGAGCGCCCGGCGCCCTGGGCTCGCTCGCCATCGTTCTCGGGGCACTCTCCAAGCGCACCCGTGCCATCCGCCTCGGCGGATTCAGCGCACTCGCCTTGGCGCATCCGATTCGCACCGCAGAGGACTTCGCGGTGGTCGATCTGCTCGCAGGCGGCCGGCTGAACTTCGGCGTCACTCCGTACGCCGATGCTGAAGGCTGCCGCCGTTATCGCGTGCCTGCCGCTGACTGCGCCGACCGCTTCCGCGAGGCGCTCGACCTCGTGCTGGCCGCCTGGGTGTTCGACGAGTTCTCGTACGGCGGCCGCTGCCACCAATTCCCCGCCCACACCACCGCCGGCACCGGCTTGCAACGCAAGCGACTGGGCGACGCCGGCTATCGGCCGCAGTGGGAACGCGGGCCGGAAACGCCCGACTTCCTCACCGTCACCCCCAAGCCGTTGCAGCAGCCGCGCCCGCCGGTGTGGCTGCGCGCGGATCAGCCGGAGTGGATTACCTTTGCCGCCGAACGTGGACACTCGCTGGTGCTGCCGGCCGGCGCGCCGCAACTGCTGCAAGCCGCGGCGCAGGCTTACGACAGCGCCCTCACCCGCGCCGGCCGCGATCGCAGCTCGGTGGAACTGGCAGTGATCACGGACCTGCCCTTCGACGGCAGTCGGCTGGCGGCCCACACCTTATCCGCGCTGCATCAGCTTCACGGCGCCAGCGGCTTGAACCACCTGATCTGGCGCGTGCCCTATCCGCAATTGCCGCAGCCAGACCTCATCGCCGCGCTGGCGCAATTCGCCGCCGAAATTCACCCCATGTTGCAGGCATGACATGAAGACAGCAATCGCGCTTTTCGCGCCGCGGATGTGACCATGGAGTTCTGGAGCGGCATCGGCGGCCTGGCCAAGTCACGGGTGTTCCCCCGCAACCTCGCGCTCGACTACGCCGAACTGGTCGATAGCGCTTGCCTGCTGGAGGAGATGGGCTTCGATGCCTTCAGCGGCTCGGAACATCACTTCATGTACGACGGCTTCTGCCCGTCGCCGCTGGTGGCCTTGTCGGGCTTGGCGCTGAGCACCAAACGGATCAAGTTCGTCACCGGTGCCCTGCTGCTGCCGCTGCACGACCCGCTGCGCATCGCCGAGGACGCGGCGACCCTCGATCGCCTTTCGGGCGGCCGTCTGATCTTAGGCCTCGGCATGGGCTACCGCCCGCTCGAGTTCGATGGGCTGGCGAGCGAGAAGCGCACCCGCGGCGCCCGCTTGGTCGAGATGATTCAGCTGGTGCAGCAAGCGCTCAGCCAAGAGCGCTTCTCGTTTGCCGGCAAGTACTACCAGTACGAGAACATCAGCGTCACCCCGCGCCCGCGGCAGCAGCCGCATCCGCCGCTGTGGCTGTGCGGCGGCACCACGGCCAAAGCCGCACGCCGCGCCGGCCGCGCCGGCCTGCCCTACTGGCTGGCCACTTCCACCTTCGAGCACGCCGAGCAGTGCGTGCACGCCTATCGCGAGGCCGGCCGCGCCGCCGGCTTCCCGCCGCAGGCGCTCAAGGTGGCGGTCTTCAAGGACCTCTGTCTGGCCGCCAGCCGCGAACAGGCCGTGAAACTGCGCCAGACGCTGCTCCGCGCCTTCTACGACGAGCACATCCTGGGCTACGGCTACCTCGTCGATGAAGCCGGCGAGCACCTCTATAACCCGCCGCGCAGCCACCCGCTTTACCAGCAGTTCGTTGCCAGCATCTTCGCCGGCACACCGCAGATGGCGATCGCAGAACTCCAGCGCTACGAAATGCTCGGCATCGAGGCCATGTACGTGGCGACGGTGCAGAAGGAGCTGTTCGTCAAAGAGGTCATGCCCGCCTTTCGCAAACCGTGAAGCGCGCGCCGACGCTGCCCCAGGAGCCCGCCATGGCAGAAGCTAAGCAATCGTATATCCAAGAGCAGATGCTCAGCCTGATCGATCCCAAGCTGGTCGATCAATGGGGTGATCCCAACAAACATCCGGAGACGCAGCTTTCCCAGGAGCAAGTCGACCAGCTGCTCGCGGCCGGACGCGAGATGTTCATTTCGCATCTCACTCGCGACGGCTTCCCCATGGTGACCGTCCACGTCTACTGCTTCATCGACGGCCAGCTGTGGAGCACCACCGTCAAGGGCCGGGTAAAGGCGGCGGCCTACCAGCGCGACCCGCGGTGCGCCCTGTGCATCTCGTCGTCGGGGCTCAAGCTGCCCTTCGGCGGTGCGCTCACGATCAAGGCCCGCGCCACGGTGATCGAAGAGCGCGCGCTGGTCGAGCGCGTCTGCCGCGAGCACGCGCGCCGCTATTACTCCGGCGAGCGGGCGCAGGAGCTGTTCTTCGGCACCCTCTTTACCCCCAATCGCGTCGCCCTGCGCTTCGACATCGACAAGATCATCAGCTGGGCCAACATCGGCGTGCGCCGCGACTGAGCGGGCAAGTCGGCGGAGCGCTTTGCACAACTAGAGGAACACGGATGCGCAGAATGAACCAACCACCGCGGCACCGAGAACACCGAGGAAGAGCTTCCCATTTCGGATTTCGGGTTGTGGACTGAGCAATGAACCGGAATGGACGCCCTAGGGCCGGCTGTGCCGGCCGATTCCGAGTTCCCTCTGCGCCTCGGCGGTTGATTTTCTATTTCCTTTACGGCCATGTCTGACGCTCCTGAAATCTGGGTCGTTGCCGAAGCCGACGGCGAGCGCTGGCGCGAAGTCAGCCTCGAAGCATTGTGCGACGCGCGCGAGCAAGCCGACCGCGCCCGCGGCACGGTGGCGGCGGTGACCTTCGGCCCGGTGCCGCAAGCGGAGCTAGAGCGGCTGGCCCGCTACGGTGCCGACCGGCTGTTGTGTTCGAGCGGCACTGCCGCCGAGGCACGATCCGCCGAGCGTTGCACCGCGGTGCTCGCCGGGGCGCTGGCGCAGTCGCCGAAGCTGGTGTTGTTTGGTGACACCGCGCTCGGGCGCGATATCGCCAGTCGGCTGGCCGCGGCGCACTCCCTGGGGTTTGCCAGCCACTGCAACTGGGTGCGGCTGACCCCTGACGGTTCGGCGGTCGAAGCCGCGCGCCTGGTTTACGGCGGTAAACTTTACGCCCGCGTGCGCATCCGCTCGACGCCGGCGTTGGCCAGTTTGCGCCCGGGAGCGGCGGGCGTGGGCAAGCCGGCGCCGCGTGCGCTGCAAGTCACGCCGCTGCCGCCGCTCGCCAGCGCCGCCACCCGGGTCGAGCATCTGGAGTTCGTCACCGCCGACCCGCGCACCGTGGACATCACCGAAGCCGAGCGCATCGTCGCGGTCGGACGCGGTATCGGTAGCCACCAACAGCTGGCGTTGTATCAGCGGCTCGCCGATCAGCTGGCAGCCTCGCTGGCGGCGTCACGGCCGCTGGTGGACGCGGGCTGGCTCGAGGCTGAGCGCCAGGTGGGCCAGACCGGCCGCATCGTCGGGCCGCGGCTGTACCTGGCCGCCGGCATTTCCGGTGCCAGCCATCACACGTTGGGCATGAAGTCGTCCGAGTGCGTCGTCGCCATCAACCGTGACAAGAACGCAGAGATCTTCAAGCTCGCCGACTTGAAGGTGGCCACTGATCTCAACACCCTGATGCCGGTGCTGCTGGAAAAGTTGGAGGCCAGGCGCAGCCCATGACGCCCGCGCGCGAGATTCTCGGCAACATCCCGCCGGGGCTGCAAGCCGCCATGTACGTGGCCACCCTCGGCGCTGCCGCGGTGGCGGCGCTGAAGATTGCCGCGCAGGTGCGGCGCTGGCGCCGCGGCGGCCCCGAGCCGCGCCTGCTGCCGCGGGCCGAGCGCCTGCGCGCCTTCGCCCGGCGCGCCGTCGCCCAGCGCGACATCGCCGAGCGCGATCGCCTCGCCGGCGCCATGCACCGGATGATCTTCTGGGGCTTCGCCGTCCTGTTTCTCGCCACCGTTCTCACCGCCATCGATCACGACCTCGGCATCCCGCTGCTGCACGGCCCATTCTATCTGTTCTTCGCCTTTGTCGTGGACCTGTTCGGGGTGCTGTTCATTGCCGGCCTGTTGCTGGCGGTCTACCGCCGCTATGTCGTGCGCCTCGCCCAGCTCGGCTACGGCCGTCCCGGCGACGCCGCGGCGTTGCTCTGCCTGCTGCTGGCCGGCGTCACCGGCTTCTGGCTCGAAGGTGCGCGCATCGCGCTCGACGGTTGGCCGGATTATGAACGGCTCTCCTTCGCCGGTTGGTTCAGTGGGCTGCTGCTCGAACCGCTGGTGTCGTCGTGGCCGTCGGCGCATCGGATCATCTGGAGCCTGCACATCGCCGCGGTCAGCGCGCTGTTTGCGTGCCTGCCGTTCACGCGCCTCCTGCACATGCTTGCGACGCCGGCCAACTTACTGTTACGTGCGCGCCCGTTGGGGGGGTTGCGGCCGGTGCGCGGCGAGGCCGCGCCGCAAGCCACGTTCGCGGCCTTCAGCTGGAAGCAGTTGCTCGAACTCGACGCCTGCACCAGTTGCGGCCGGTGCTCGCAGGTCTGCCCGGCCACTACCGCCGGCAAGCCGCTGTCGCCGATGCTGGTGATCCAACACCTGCGCGAAGCGCTTGCGGGCGAGCGGCCGGCCGGCGATCTCATCGGTGCGGTGGTCGCCCCCGACGAGCTGTGGTCGTGCACCACCTGCGGCGCTTGCGAGGAAGTCTGCCCGGTGGCCATCAATCACATCGATCGCCTGGTGGACTTGCGCCGCGTGCTGGTTGACCGCGGCGAAATTCAAGCCACCGGCGCGCGCGCGCTCGAAAGCATGTTGGGCAAGGACAATCCCTGGGACCACGCCCCCGGCGAACGCGCGCGCTGGGCCGAGCGGCTGGGCCTGCGCGTGCTGCGCGAGGGCGAGTCGTGCGACACCATCTACTGGATCGGCTGCGCCGGCGCTTACGACGAACAGGCCCGCAGCGTCTCCGAGGCGGTGGCCAAGCTGCTCCAGCGCGCCGGCGTGGACTTCGCCATCCTCGGCGCCCGCGAAGGCTGCACCGGCGACCTCGCGCGCCGGCTGGGCGAGGAAGGGCTGTTCGCGGAGCTGGCCCGCCGCAACACCGCTGTGATTCGCGCCCACGGCGTGACACGAATTATCACCCACTGCCCGCATTGCCTGAACACTTTTCGCACGGAGTACGATCTCGCGGGCATCGAGATCGTTCACCACAGCCAGTTACTACAGCAGTTGGTGAGCGCTGGCCGCTTGCAGCCGGCGCGGCCGGCGGCTCAGCGCGTCACCCTGCACGACCCCTGCTACCTCGGCCGCTACAACGGCCTATTCGACCAGCCGCGCGCCGCGCTCGCCGCGATCCCGCAGGTCGAGCTGAAGGAGATGCCGCGGGCACGGGCACAGTCGTTCTGCTGCGGCGGCGGCGGCGGCCAGGTGTTGATCGACGTAAAGGGCGGCCAGCGTATCCCCAACCTCCGCTTTGCCGAGGCCGCCGCCCTCGACGTCGACGTGATCGCCACCGCCTGCCCGTTCTGCAAGATCATGCTAGCCCCGGTGCCCGCCGAAGGCGGCCTCGAAGGCCGAGTGGTCGTGAAAGACATTGCCGAGCTGCTGGCCCAGGCGTGCCTATGAACATCGCCGTCTGCCTCAAGCAGGTGCTCGATGCCAGTGTGCCGCTGCGAGTGGTCAATGGCGCGGTGCAGCAGGACGCGCCCCGACCGATCATGCGGCTGGGTGCGGCCGATCGCACGGCGCTGGCGGAAGCGCTGGCGCTGCGGGCGCGCTGCGGCGGGCAGGTCACCGCCGTTAGCGCCGGCGCCGCCGACGCCGTCGACGCTTTGCGCTACGCCCTCGCCCGCGGCGTTGACCGTGCCGTTCAGATGACCGGTGCCGATCCGCTCGATCCCGTTGCCAGCGCCCTGGCGGCGGCGGTTGCGCTGGTTGTAGGCCCCGACCTGGTCCTCTGCGGCAATGCTTCCGGGGATGGCGCCTCGGGGCGCTTTGCGGCGGAGTTGGCAGCTCGTCTGGCGACACCGCTGGTGACGCGTGTCGCGGCGATCACACCCGCGCACGGGCGCCACCTATGGTTGGAGCGCCGCCTCGAACGCGGCGAGCGCGAACGCGTGCGCTGCCCCCTGCCCGCGGTGCTGGCGGTGGAGCCGGCGCTAGCCGAGGCCGGCTACGTGTCACTGCGGGCGCTGCGCGCGGCGGCGCTGCTGCCGATCGAGGTCCAGGTCGCTGTGCCTAGCGGCGCGGAGCCGCTGTGCGAGCTGATTGCCCTCGAGCCGGCACGGCCGCGCCCGAAGCGCATCAGCGCGCCGGCCGCGGGACTGTCGGCGATGGACCGATTGACCCACGCCATCACCGGCGGCATGCAGCACAAGCGCAGCGGTGAGTTCGTCGAAGGCGCCCCGGCGCAGGTCGCCGCCGAGATCGTGCGCTTCCTCGAGGAACGCGGCTTCAGCGGCGAGCGCCGAGGAGGAGGCAATGGCTGACTTCGACTACCTGTTCACCCCGATCAAGGTCGGGACAATGACGGTGCCCAACCGCATCTGCGAGACCACCTATTCCATCAACGCCGGCCGGGCCGACGGCTTGCCCGACGCCGCCTTCATCGAGCACCACTTGCAAAAGGCGCGCGGCGGCGTCGGCTGGATCGGCAGCCAGACCTGGCTGCTGCCCACGCCCTTGCCGCCGGGCCACGCCGGCGAGGTACTGGCGGGACAGGGGGCGATTTCGTTTGCCGTCTACCAGTCGCCGAAGTTCGTCGAGCGAGTCAGGCAATTCACCGACGCGGTGCGCGCCTGCGGCGCGGTCAGCGTCATGCAGCTCACTCACCTGCAATCGCTGATGGGCCCGTCGCCGGTGCCGATCTCTCTGCTGTACGATCACGTCCCCTCCGCACTCGAGCCGGAGCACATCGAGTTCATCCTCGACACTTATTGGAAGGCAGCGGAGAAGTTCCACGAAGCGGGGGCCGACGCGGTCGAGATCCATTGCGCTCACGAGACGCTGCCGCAGTGGTTTCTGTCGCCCTACACCAACAAGCGCGGCGATCAGTGGGGTGGCTCGCCGGAGAATCGCGTCCGCTTCGTCGTCGAAGCCGTCCGCCGCATTCGCGAGCGGGTAGCGCGCGAGTTGAACGTCGGGCTGCGCATCAACGCCGACGAGTACAAAGAAGGCGGCTATACCCTCGAAGACATGAAGGCGATGGCGCAGCTGATCTGCAGCCAGGTGTCGCTCGACTTCCTCAACGTCGACGTCGGCTCGCCCTGGGGCATGCCGAGCTACATTCCGCCGATGCAGTATCCGCTGGCGGCCTTCGCCTACGCCGCCGCCGAGATTCGCCAGGTGGTCAACCTGCCCGTGCTCTACGCCGGCCGCGTCAACGATCCGGTGTTGGCCGAGCGCCTGCTGGCGGAAGGCCAGGCCGATCTGATCGGGATGACGCGCGCCTCGCTCGCCGATCCCGACTTCCCGCGCAAGGCGCGTTCCGGGCAGCTCGACGACATTCGCAAGTGCATCGGCTGCAACACCTGCATCGGCAAGGTCATCCACGACGAGGTCAAGTCGCCGGTGTGCGCGGTCAATCCGGTCATCGGCCACGAACGCGAGTGGGCCGCGGTCGCGCCGGCCAAGACGCCCAAGCGCGTAATCGTGATCGGCGCCGGTGCCGGCGGGCTCGAAGCCGCGCGGGTGGCGGCCATGCGTGGTCACAAGGTGATCGTGCTGGAGCGCAACGCCGAGATCGGTGGCCAGCTGCTGATTGCCGCCAAGGCACCGCGGCGCGAGGGTTTCCTCGACTTTCCGCGCTACCAAGAATTTCAGCTGCGCCGGCTGAACGTCAAGCTGCGGCTCAATACCGTGGCCACGGCCGAAATGGTGCTCGGCTTGCAGCCCGAGGTGGTGATTGCTGCCACCGGCTCGCTGCCGCGAACGCTCGAGGTAGCGGGCAGTGGTCAGGACAACGTCGTGCAAAGCTGGGACGTGCTGCGCGGCACCCGCGAAGTCGGCGGCCGCGTCGTCATCGTCTCGGAGGACGACGGCATGGAAACCCCGAGCGTGGCCGACTTCCTCGCCGCCCAAGGCAAGCAGGTGGAGATCTTGCACAAGTGGCTGATGATCGGCAGCCGCATCGAGCGCTACACCCAGGGCATCGTCTTCTACTGGCTCTATAAGAACGGCGTCGTGATCAGCCCTTCGACCCGCGTGCGCGCTATCGAGGGCTCGACCGTTATCGCGTACAACTCACACACCAGCGCAGAGCGGCGCATCGAAGGCGTCGACCACGTCGTGCTGAGTCTCGGAAGCCAGGGCGACAACGGCTTGTACCGGGCGCTCAAGGGCCGGGTGCCGGAGCTCTACCTGGTGGGCTCAGCCTTCGCCCCGCGCCGCCTGGTCGAGGCCACCCAGCATGGCGCCCGCATCGGCAAGATGATCTGAGCGCATGGACCTGAGTTACAGCCACGAAGACGAAGAGTTTCGTGCCCGCGTGCGCCGGTGGTTGCGGCTGCACCTGGCTGAAGCCGCCAAGGCTCCACGCGAGCCGTCGGCGGCCATTGAGCACGCCAAGGCTTGGCAGCGCCGGATGTACGAGGCCGGCTTCGTCGGCATCGCCTGGCCCGAGGCTTACGGCGGGCAGGCGGCATCGCTCACCCAACAGGTGGTGCTCAACGAGGAGCTGGCGCGCTCCGGCGCACCACCGCTGATCAACACCATCGGGCTCAACATCCTCGGCCCGGCGTTGATCCTGCACGGCAGCGAGGAACAGAAGCGGCGCTTCCTGCCCCGGATACTGGCTGCCGAAGACATCTGGTGCCAGGGCTTCTCCGAGCCCGATGCCGGCTCTGATCTCGCTGCGCTGCGCACGCGCGCGGTCGTCGACGGCGATGTCTTCATTGTCAACGGCCAGAAGCTGTGGACCAGCCTCGGGCCGATCGCCGACTGGTGCTTCTTGCTAGTGCGCACCGACACCGCGGTGCCGAAGCAGGAGGGCATCAGCTATCTACTGATGGATATGAAGTCACCCGGAGTTCGCACGGCGCCGATCCGGCAGATTACCGGCAAGCGCCACTTCAGCGAGTTATTTCTCGACGACGTGCGCGTACCGAGAGCCAATCTGGTGGGCGAGCTCAACCGCGGCTGGCTGATTGCCAAAGCGACGCTATCGTTCGAGCGCTCCGGTTTGGCGGGCGTGGTCGAGCTCGAACACCACCTCGAGGGCGTGCGGCGACTGGCCGGGGCGCTGGGGCGGCTACAGGATCCCCTCATCCGCCAGCGGCTGGTGCAGTTGCTGATTGAGAAGGAGACGTTGAAGTACACCGGCTATCGCGCCCTGACCCAGCAGCTGCGCGGCGCCGCGCCCGGGCCGGAGTCGGCCGTCGGCAAGCTGGCCTCGTCGGAGCTGCGCGCGCGGGTGATGGACCTGGCTCTGGAAATCGAAGGCGCCTACGCCGGCATCGGCCGCGGCAATGCCCGCGCCCTTGATCGCGGCCGGTGGCAGGGGCTGTATCTCGACGCCCGCGCCTACACCATTGGCGGCGGCACCTCGGAGGTGATGCGCAACATCATCGCCGAGCGCGCCCTCGGCCTGCCGAAAAGCACTGCCGGCTAGTTGGTGGTGCGAGGCAGAGAAGACCGGAGGCTTACAACGGATTGAGCGGGTGGGGTGGATTCGGAGCGGATGAGTCCAATGGCGACATCGAAGCCTTGGCCTTTGTGCCAGTCCGTCAGCTGGCTGATCCGCCGAATAGCCGGCGAAAGAAGCCGGCGATGGCCGACCAGATTACGTGCAGGACAATCGGCACGATCCGGATCGGCTTGGCCTCCGCCGCTGCCGGTGGTGACGTCGATTGAGCGGCGCCTGCCTGCGCCACTTCCAGGCGGGCTTTGACGCTGGCGGCGAACTGCTGGAACAGCTGGTGAGCGACGCCCTGGATCATGCCGCGACCGACCTGGACGATGCGGCCGGTGAGATCGACGCTGGCTTCGGCAACTACTTCGGTCTGGCCGTCGGGCAACGGCCGCAGCCGGCTGCTCAGGTTGCCCTTGGCGATGCCGCCGCCGGTCTCGCGCCCCTCGGCTACCATTCGCATGACGTAGCTCGGCTCGTCGATTTCGGTGAATTGGACGCGGCCCTTGTAGGTGGTGGTAATGGCGCCCACCTTGATCTTGACGTTGCCCATGAAGGTCCGCTCATCCACCACGCTGTCGAGCGCAGCGCCCGGCATGCAAGCGACCACCTGCTGCGGATCCATAACGAAGCGCCAGACCTCGGCGATGGGTGCGCGTACTTGAAAGGTTTCCTGTATCTCGATTGCCATCAGCTTTGCCTGCGTTTCCGTGGCTGCCCTTATCTTCTGCCCTCAGTCGGGTCAACGCCGCCGGCAACGGTGCGGTTCGGCAGGTCGGATCTCACCCGCCCAACGCGCGGTAGGCTTTGTCGAACTCCCACACGATCAGCGCACCGGCGAGGGCGACGTGACCGCTGCGGCCGATGCGCACGTAGGCCGCCGTCGCCGCCGGGTTACGGTCACCGAGCACGATCACCAGCGGCGCGCCGCTGGCGGGGTGCAGCTCGATCTCCGCCTGCGGCGATTCCAGTCCGTAGTCGCGCAAGGCCGCGGGGCTGTCATCGAGCCGCATCAGCTCGCCGAGCTGACTGAGGTTATCGAGGAAGTCGGGGATAGCGTTGGCGCGCTCGGCGCCGCTCCAGCCCTCGCCTGCCCGCACCGCTTCCAGCCGGCGTCCCTGGCGGGTCAACACCACGCGCGTGATCTCACGCGCAGTGAAGCTAAGCAACGGTGGCGCTTGCTGCGTCGGGTCCACGGCCTTGGGCTCGCCCAACAGGTCGGGAGGCTGGGGCCGCTCCGGCGGCGGCGGCGGCTCCAAGAGCAATACCGCCGCCCCCGCCGCGACCAGCAGCGCCAGCACCAGCGTGCCGCGCCCGCCGATCATGTGCCGCCCCGCCGGCGCCGGCGGGCGGTGACCACGATACCAATCAGCAGCAGTACCGCCGGCTGTACCACCACCGCGCTCCAGAAGATCATGCGCCCCTGACGCGCGGTGAGCGAGATCGGCGACAGGCTGCCGTGCTGCAGGCCTTTGCGCCGCACCGCCACCAGGTCCTCGTCCTCCGCCAGCACCGCCACCGTGCTCATGAACAGGTCCTTGTTTCCCATCAGGTTCAGGTACAGATTGCCGGCGAAGTCGGAGTCGCCGAACACCGCCACGCGGCCGGGCGCAGCGCTCTGGCCGCCGTCGCTCTCGGCGGTGTTGGTGACGTTTGCCATCACCGCCACCGGCAGCGGTCCGTTCTTATCGACGGTGGGGCGAAAGCGCACGTTGCCCTCCGGCGGCGCCTGGGTATCGATGCGCGCCCAACTCTCCGGGCTGGTCAGCGCCAGCAACGAGACCACCACGCCCGCGCGGTTCTCTTCAACCGGTTCGAGGCTGCGGGCGAGCGAGAAGACGGCCGCGGTCTCGAGGTTCTTGCGGAACGTGCCTTCATCGAAGATCGGCACCCGCGGCATGAAGCTATCGGCGCCGAAGAAACGATTGCGCTCGTCGACGATCAGGTCGGGGTTGAGCTTGATGTTGAAGCGCGCCAGCAGCGCCGCCACCGCGGCCGAGGCCTCGGGATCGACCAGGAAGAAGAGCCGGCCGCCGCGCCGGGCGGCGGCTTCGAGTTGATCGGCCTCGCCGGGAAACAAGTCGCGCGTGGGACCGGCCGAAATCACCACCGTGCAATCCGCCGGCACGCCCTCGGGGGGCAGCCGCTCGATCACGCGCACGCCGAAGTTCTCGCGTTCGAGCGCTTTGGCCACCTCGCTGTAGCCGCGCCGTTCACTGTTCTCACTCGGGCTGTGTTCGCCGTGCCCGGTGAGAAAACAGAGCGTCCGCGGCCCGCGCGCGCTCAGCTTGAGTAGGGCGTTGGTGATCTCTATTTCGTCGAGGGAACTGAGCGGCACCACCCGCTGCCCGCCCTCGATCACGCCGGTGTTGTAGCTGGCGATGGTGAACTTCTTGGCCAGGCCGGGGCTGCGGTCGAGATCATAGAGGCCGAAGTCGATGGCCGGCGAAGCGGCGCTGAACTGCTCCAGCAGGTCTTCCACCTGGCGGCGCTGCCCGGCCTCCTGGCTGCTGCAGAAAGCGTAGATCTTCACCCGCTCGGTCACCTTGCGCGCGATCTTCAACGACTGGTCGGAGAGTACGAAGCTTTGCGTCGGCGTCAGGTCGTAGCGCCGGTTGTGCCGCTCGCTCAACACGATGGCGATGCCGCCCAAGGCCAGCGCCAGCACCACCTGCACCGCCAACAAGGCGGCCTGGCGGGCGGCGTGGCTCGACCACGGCATGCGCGCCATCTGCGCCGCCCCTCACCGCACCCCGCGCCAAGCGCGCGAGCCGAGCGATTGCAGGGTGAAGAACAAGAAGAGCGCGGTGAAGACGGCGAAGAACACCACGTCGCGAATGTCGATCACCCCGCGTGAGAAGTTGAAGAAGCGGTCGAAGAGCGACAGCCGCAGCAGCGCTCGCACGATCCGCTGCTCGGCCACCTCCTCGTTCCAGGTCACGAACCAGAAGAACACCAGGATGCCATAGGTCACCATCGCGCTGACCACCTGGTTCTCGGTCAGCGAGGAGATGAATAGGCCGCAGGCGATGAAGGCGGTGCCGAGCAGCACGATGCCGAGATAGGCCGCCGCCAGCGGGCCGATGTCGAACTGGTAGAAGCGGTAGAAGACGGCCGGATTGAGCAGGGTCGGCAACAGCATCGCCAGAAAGAAGAGCCAGGCCGCCAAGAACTTCCCGAGCACGATCGCCGCGTCGCTCACCGGGTAGGTCCACAGCAGCTCGATGGTGCCGAGTTTCTTCTCTTCGGCAAATAGCCGCATCGTCACCAGCGGCAGCACCAGCAAGGCGCACAGCCGCATGTCGAGGAAGACGTACTGCCACAGCCCGGTCGGCAGCACGTAGCCGCCGAAGAGGACGAAGAAGATCAGATCGCTGTAAAAGAAGTAGCCGCTCAGCAGCAGGAACACCGCCAGTAGCACGTAGGCGATGAACGAGCTGAAATAGGAGCGCAGCTCACGCCGGCAGATGACCAGTGCTTTCATTGGCGCTGATCCGCGGTGGTGGTCTCGGCGGGAGTTTCGGAATGAGACACCATGGTGAGAAAGATGTCTTCGAGCGACAGCGTCAGCGGCCGCAGCTCACGCAGCCCCCAGCCCGCCGCGGTGACCGCGGCGGCGATGTCCGCGCGCAGATCGCACTCCTTGGCGGTGCTGACGGTGAGGGCAACCACGCCGCCCTCTGGTGCCGGTTCGAGTTCGGGCTCGAGGCGCAATACCCCCGGAATAGCGTGCAGCCGGCGGCGAACTTCGGCCGCGGGTCCGATCACCTCGAGATGAATCTCCGAGGTCCGGCGCAGCCGCTGGTTGAGATTGCGCGGCGTGTCCACCGCCAGGACCCGGCCTTTGTTGATGATGATGACGCGATCGCAGGTGGCTTCGACTTCGGAAAGAATGTGCGTCGACAGGATCACCGTGCGTTCGCCTTGCAGGCGGCGGATCAGGGCGCGCATCTCGGCGACCTGCTCGGGATCGAGCCCAGAGGTGGGCTCGTCGAGAATCAGCACCTGCGGCTCTCCTACCAGCGCCTGGGCGATGCCGACGCGCTGGCGGTAGCCCTTCGACAGCGTGCCGATGATACGATGCTGCATCTGGGCTAGGCCGCAACTGGCCAGCAAGTCGGGCAGTTGGCGGCCGGCCTGGGCGCGCGCCATTCCCTTCATCTCGGCGACGTAGGTGAGGTAATCGCGTACCGTCATGTCGAGATAGAGCGACACCCGCTCCGGGAAATAGCCCACCACGCCGCGCGCCTGCTGCGCCTGCGCGACCACGTCGTAGCCCGCCACCAGCGCGCGCCCGGCCGTGGGCGGGAACACCCCGGCCAGGACGCGCATGGTGGTGCTCTTGCCGGCACCGTTGGGCCCCAGAAAACCGACGATCTCACCGCGGCCGACCTGGAACGACACGCCGGCAATGGCGGTGAATGCCCCGAACTGTTTGGTTAGACCTTCGGCCAGGATCATGCGCGTCTGCAATCCTAACGAAGCCCGCGCGCGGGCTCAAATCCGTGCGGCGGCTCGTGCAAGCCGCGTGCAAGTATTGCTCGGCCGGCGGCTTGTCAAGTGCCCGCCGCGGATGGTGCCCACCGCAGATGGCTGCGTGCGCGTGCCGCACTGGCGCACCACGCCTCGGCTGCATACAATGCCGCGCATGACCAAGCTCAGGGCGATCGCTCCCGCCGCGCTGCTGTTGGGTGCCGCGATCTACGCCTGCACCAGCGCACCCTACACCGGGCGCTCGCAACTGGTGCTGGTGTCGGAGTCGCAGGAAGTCCAGCTCGGTATCGACGCCTACCGCCAGGTGTTGAGCAAAGCGGTGCTGGTGCAAGAAGCGCCGGTGCTCGCTTTGGTCCGCCGCGTCGGCGAGCGGGTACAGGCCGCGGCCGACAAGCCCGACTACAAGTGGGAGTTCAACGTTATCGACGACGACAGCATGATCAACGCCTTCGCTCTGCCCGGCGGCAAGGTGGCCGTCTACACCGGGCTCTTCGAGGTGGCGCAGGATGAAGCCGGCTTGGCCGCGGTCATCGGCCACGAAGTCGGCCACGCGCTGGCGCGCCATGGCGCCGAGCGCATGAGCCAGGGGCAGCTGGCCCAGATCTTTGGCACCGGACTGGCGCTGGCGCTTGGCGGCCAAGACCCGTACGCAGCGGAAGCGGTCCTGCAGGCTTTCGGGCTTGGCGTACAGTTGGGGGTGCTGCTGCCGTATAGCCGGGCGCAGGAGTCGGAGGCCGATCACATCGGGATGATTCTCATGGCCAAAGCCGGCTACGACCCCGAGGCAGCGCTACACCTGTGGGAGCGCATGGAAAGGGCGAACGACAAGGTCCCGCCCGAATTCCTCTCCACCCATCCCAGCGCCGGCACCCGGCAACAAGACATCAAGCGCTGGCTGCCCGAAGCTCAGCGCCACTACCAACCCGATCCCAACCGGCAAATCGCCAAGCTGCCGACTCTGGCCGAGCTAGAGGCGTCCGGCGATCACGGCGAGGCGGCGTGCAAACGCTACGCGCGCACTATCGACGAGAAGGCGCGCGCGCCGCAGGCTGCGCGCATCTTGCAGGAGGCGCTCGGCAAGACGTTGGGGATTCCGGCCGCTACCGTGGACCGCCGCCAACTCGACACCCGCATCAGTCTCGGCGAAGTCGCCGTCGCCAGCGCGCTCGCCCAGGCGGGCGCCGGCAGCTTCGACGAAGTCGTCGCCGCCTACAAGCAAGGCAAGCGCTGGTCGGCGATCGCGAAGGATGACGACAAGGTGATCCGGGAGGCCATCGGCTCGCTACGCAGCGCGCTAGTTGAAGCTCGCGCCCTCACCCGCAAGTACAGCCGCCCCCGCGGGCGCTAGCGCCCACTAGCCGGCAACCTTCGTCTCATGCGCTGCCCTGCGCTGCCCTTGCGCTGCCCCCTGAGGCTTTCAGCTCGCAGACAAAAAGTGATATAGGGCATGATCGCGAACGAGGAGGGCATCGTGAGAGCGTCACTACAGCGGGGCTTCGTTCTCGGGTTGGCGGCGCTGGCGGCAGCGTGCAGCCCTACCCGCACCATCAGTGAAGGCGTCGCCGACCGTGGCCCGGCAGTCGCCGCGGCACCGTTGCCCGAAGCCGAGCGGATGCAGATCGCCATCGGCCGCTTCACCAACGAGTCGAGCTACGGAGCCGGTCTCTTCACCGACGAATCCGGCGATCGCCTGGGCAAGCAGGCGAGCGACTTGCTGAGCAACCATCTGGTCGAAACCCAACGCTTCGTCGTTGTCGAACGGCCTGATCTCGGGCGGCTGAGAGCGGAAGCGAAGCTGATGGGCCTCTCCGAAGAGGACTTCAGGAAGAACCTGAAGGGCGTCGATGCGCTGATTCTCGGCTCGATCGCCGAGCTGGGGCGGGAGACCACCGGCCGCTCGTGGTTCTTCGGCCGCTCGAAGCAGCAGCGCGCGCGTGCCCGCGTGGTGTTGCGGTTGGCCGATCCACGCACCGGAGAGATCTTCTATACGCAAGAGGGCAGTGGCGACGCCACCATCGAAGCCGCCAGCACGCTTGGCTTCGGCGGCAGCGCGGGGTGGGACTCGACTCTGGACGGCAAGGCGATCGACGCGGCGATCGTCAACATGCTGAACAACGTCGTGCGCACTCTCGATGCCCGCCGCCCGCTCAAGGGGGCGGCCCGATGACCGCGCCGCGGCCGGGCGGTAAACCGGCGCATCCCGATCACGCACAGAGCTGGCTTTACCTGGCGCTGGCCTTCGCGTGCGTAATCGTCACCGCGGGTTGTGGTCCGACGGCCCTCTACGACTGGGGTCAGTACGAAGACAGCCTGCAGGCCAGCTACGTTGCTCACGACGAGGTCAAGGCGCAGGCCGCCCTCGAGGCGACCATCACCTCGGCGCAGCAGACCGGGCGCCGCGTTCCCCCGGGCGTGTGTGCCGAGTACGGCTTCCTGCTTTACAAGCGCGGGCAGCCCGCGCAAGCCATTCAATACTTCGAGCAGGAGGCCCGGCTGTTCCCGGAATCGAAGCCGTTGATGGACAAGTTGATCACCAAGGTTCGCCAACAGGCCGCGGCTAACATGCCGCCGTCGGCCGGGGGCGGCTCGCTGCAATGATGCCGCGGTGCATCGCTGTCGCCTTGGCTCTGCTTGGCGTGGCCGGCTGCGCCGCCAAGAAGGACTACAGCGCCTATTTCGCGCATGAGCCACGCTCGATTCTCATAGTGCCGGCGCTGAACGAAACGACCACGGTCGAGGCCCAGCCGGTGTACATGACCACGGTGTCGCGGCCGCTGGCCGAGCGCGGCTTCTATGTGTTTCCGGTCTACCTGACGGAGCTGCTCTTGCGCGACCTCGGACTGCCCGAGGCCGGCCTGGTGCACCAGCTCCCGCTCGATCGCTTCCGCGAGCATTTCGGCGCCGACGCGGTGCTGTTCGTTACCATCAAGGACTGGAGCAACCGCTACGCCGTATTGCAGACATCGACCACGGTTACCGCCGCGTTTACACTGAAGGATACTCGCACGGGCACACTGCTGTGGGAGAGCACGCAATCGGTGGCACACAATTCCGGCGACGGTGGTGGCAACTTGATCGGCATGTTGGTCGCAGCCGCCGTTACGTACGCCGTCAACGAGATGATCGAGGTCGACTACCGCCCGCTGGCGCAGCAGGCCAACACGCAGGCGTTCGTCATGCCCGGTACCGGGCTTCCGGCCGGGCCGTATCATCCTGACTTCGGCGGTGACAAAGACCGCTACTCGCGCTAGCGGGCTTCACCCGCAGCCCAAAGCCGAAAGCACCGGCTTCCTCGCGGCCCCAGCTTGACCCGTCCCCAACCCGCCGGTAGGGTCCGTGCCTATGCCGAATTGGGTTCGTGGAACGATGGTGGCGGTCGTGGCCGGTGCGTTGGTGGCGTCGCCGGCGGCCGCGCTGACTTATGCCGGGCGCGTGCGCGAGCAGGTGTTGCCGAACGGGCTCAAGCTGCTCTTGCTCGAAGAGCATAAGGCGCCGGTGGCAGTCTTCCAGGTGTGGTATCGGGTCGGCTTGCGCAACGAGACGCTCGGCCGCACCGGGCTGTCGCACCTGCTCGAACACATGATGTTCAAGGGCACGGAGAAGGTGGGGCCGGAGGAGTACTCGAAGATCATCCAGCGCAACGGCGGCAACACCAACGCCTTTACCACGCAGGACTACACCACCTACTTCGCGACCATGGCCAGTGACCGCATCGGCGTGGTCAACGAGTTGGAAGCCGACCGCATGGCGCACCTGCAATTCCAGGAGGATCTCTTCGCCCCTGAACGGCAGGTGGTCATGGAGGAGCGCCGGCTGCGCACCGACGACAGCCCGGTTGCGGCGCTGTTCGAGGCCATCAGCGCCGCCGCTTACACCGCCCACCCTTACGGCTGGCCGGTGATCGGCTGGATGGAGGACATCCGGCAGTCGAGGCTGGCCGACCTCAAAGAGTACTTCCAGCAGTACTACACCCCCAACAATGCCGTGGTGATCGTGGCCGGCGATTTCGATACCGCGCAACTGGCGGCCGCGATCGAGAAGGCATTCGGTGCTATTGCCGCCGGCAGCCCGCCGCCGCCGGTGCGGGCGGTCGAGCCGCCGCAACAGGGCGAGCGCCGCGTCACCGTGCGCCGGGAAGCGCAACTGCCTTTCGTCGGCCTTGCTTATCACGTGCCCAATCTGCACCAGCCCGACGCCGCTGCGATCGAAGTGCTGGCCGGCGTTCTGGCCGGCGGTAAGAGCGCACGGCTGTATCGGGAGCTGGTCTATCGCCGGCGCCTGGCGCGTGAGGCCAACGGCAGCTACGAGTACACCTCCAAAGACCCCGGCACCTTCACCCTCTACGCGCAACCGCTGCCGGGCAAGACCCCCGCCGAGCTGGAGAGAGCCTTGCTCGCTGAGATCAAGAAGCTGCAAAGCAAACCGCCGAGCGAGCGTGAAGTCGAGAAGGCCAAGAACGGTATCGAGGCCGGCTTCGTCTTCGCGCAAGACTCGCTCTTCTACCAGGCGTTGTTGCTCGGCCAGTACGAGATTGCCGGCGACTGGCGGCTGATAGATCAGTACCTGCCGCGGGTGCGCGCGGTGAGCGCCGAAGACGTGCGCCGGGTGGCGGCCACTTACCTGATCGCCGACAACCTCACCGCCGGCGTGCTCGATCCCTTGCCCCCACAACCCGGCAAGCGCATGGCTCCGGCGCCAGCGCCGCACGGGATGGTGCACTAATGCGCTGGACGATGGGCTTGGGTCTGGTCGCGCTGCTCGGCCTCGGCATCGGGGCGGCGCGGGCGGGAACACCCGCAGCCACTTACAGCACGCTCGGCAACGGTGTCACCCTGATCGTCTCCGAGCAGCGCAGCGTGCCGGCGGTGATGGTTCAGGTCACCTTGGATGCCGGCGCCCGGCGCGACCCGGCCGGCAAGGAGGGCGTGGCGCATCTCGCCGCTGAGTTGCTGACCGAGGGTACCGCTCGGCGCAGCGCCTCGGAGATCAGCGACGCCATCGATTTCCTCGGCGCCTCGCTGGAGTCGGCCGCGGATGCCGACATGGTCACCGTCTCACTTGCTGTGTTGAGAAAAGATCTCGACGCCGGCCTGGACTTGCTGGCCGACGTGCTGCTCCATCCGGCCTTTGCCGAAGCGGAATTGACCCGCCGCCGCGAGGCCGTGCTAGCGGGTATCCGGGCACAGGAAGACCAGCCCGGCGCGGTGGCGGGCAAGGCCTTCCAGCGCGCGCTCTTCGGTAGCGAGCCCTACGGCCATCCCGACGAAGGCACCTTGCACTCGGTGCCCAAGATCACCCGCGCCGACGTCGTGGCCTTCTACCGGCGGCACTATCGCCCGCGACAGGCATTGGTGACTGCGGTCGGCGACGTGGCCACGGCGGAAATCCAAGCCAAGCTCGAGGCCGTGCTCGGTTCCTGGGACGGCGGCCCGGCCGCAGCCTTCGACTATCCTGCGCCCCAACCGGTGGCGACATCACCGGTATTGATCGACAAGCCCCTGACCCAGGCCAACATCATCCTCGGGCACCGCGGTGTGGCGCGCGACAACCCCGACTACTACGCCCTCACGGTCATGAACTACATCCTGGGCGGCGGCGGCTTCTCTTCCCGCTTGCTCGACAATATCCGCACCCGCAGCGGCTTGGCCTACTCGGTCGGCAGCATGTTCTCGGTCAATAAGGCGGCGGGGAGTTTTCAGGTGGTAATGCAAACCAAGAATGCCTCGGCTCACGACGCCATCGCCCGTGCACGCGAGGAGATCGACCGCATCCGGCGCGAACCGGTGACCGACGATGAAATCACCGAAGCCAAACTCTATCTCACCGGCAGTTTTCCGCTGCGGCTCGATAGCAACCGCAAGATCACCGGCTTCCTCTCGCAGGTGGAGTTCTACGGCTTGGGCCGCGACTACGCCGAGACCTACCCCCAGCGCATCAACGCCGTGACCAAGGAGGAGGTCTTGCGCGTGGCGCAACTGTATCTCAAGCCCGAGCAGCTGCTGCTGGTGGTCGTCGGCAACCTGAGTGAAATCTCGTTGTCGAGTGCCGCGCAGGCACCGTGAGCCGAGCACGACCAAGAGAGGGCATCATGGCCGAAGGATCGAAGCACCGCTCTGCTAGCGATGCGCGCAAGGCGCAGCTCCTGGGCGCGGCGCAAAATGAACAGCAGCGGCTGCTGGTCGGCTGGTTGTTCGATGGCTTCGTGGCCTTGGAGCAGACCGAGTTCGGTGAGCTCGAGCCGATCGGCGTCAGCGCGCCGCTAGAGTGCCGGCGATGAACGAGCTGCCACTGCTGACGGCGAGCGAGCTGGTTGCGCTGCTGGCCAAACGCAAGCTGGGCGCGGTCGAGCTGACCGCGGCGTTTCTCGATCGCATCGAGAAGCTCGATCCGCTGATCAACAGCTACATCACGGTTACCGGCGAGCAGGCCCTGCGCCAGGCCCGCCGGCTCGATCGCGCGCGTGGCCGGCGCGGGCCGCTGCACGGCTTGCCGCTGGCGGTCAAGGACCTCTGCGCCACCCGCGGCGTACGCACCACCGCGGGCTCGAAGATCCTGGCCGACTGGGTGCCTGACTTCGAGGCCACGGCGGTGGCCCGTTGGCGCAGCGTCGGCGCCGTCGTGCTGGGCAAGCTCAACCTGCACGAGTTCGCTTACGGCGTCAGCACCGACAACCCTCACCACGGGGCCACCTGCAACCCGTGGGCGCTGGACCGCATTCCGGGCGGATCGAGCGGCGGCTCGGGCGCGGCGGTCGCGGCGTCGCTATGCGCCGGGGCGATCGGCACCGACACCGGCGGCTCGATCCGCATTCCTGCCGGCGCCTGTGGGGTGGTAGGGTTGAAGCCGACGTGGGGTCGGGTCAGCCGCTACGGCGTGGTGCCGCTGAGTTGGTCGCTCGATCACGTCGGACCGCTGGCGAAGACGGTCGAAGATGCGGCGCTGCTACTCGCGGCCATGGCGGGTGCGGATGATCATGACCCGACTTGCAGCACCCGGCGAGTTGGGAACTACCGCGCCGCCTTGAGGCAGCCGGCGCAGGGTCTGCGGGTGGGCGTGCCGCGTGAGTTCTTCTTCGACGTCGTTGGTGACGAGGTGCAAGCGGCGTTCGATGCGGCCCTGACGACACTGAAGCGGCTCGGTGTGCGCGCCCTGCCGGTGTCGCTGCCGTCGCTGTTGCAAGCGCAGCCGGCGCATCTGGCGATCATGATGGCGGAGGCTTCCGCCTATCACGCCGTCAACCTAACCCGGCGCGCGGATGACTTCGGTGCCGATGTCAGGACGTTCCTGGAAGTGGGCAGGCTGATCCCTGCCACCGCCATGATCGCGGCCCAACGCCTGCGGGCGCGGCTGGCGGCCGAATGCACGGCCGCCTTCGCGCGCGTCGATGCGCTGGTCGTACCCGGCATCGCCGTGCCGGCGCCACGGCGCAGCGACACCTTCGTCAACATCGGCAACCAAGCGCTCGACGTCGGCAGCGCCCTGTCACGCAACATGGGGCCGTTCAATCTCACCGGCCTGCCGGCCATCAGCGTGCCCTGCGGCCAAGCCCGCACGGGTCTTCCCCTTGCCTTTCAAATCGCCGGTCCGGCTTTCGCGGAGAGCACGATCCTTCGCCTGGCTCACGCCTACGAGCAGGCCACCGAGTGGCACACCCTCCGGCCGCCGCTGAAGTAGCAGAGCGGTAAGCCGCGGCCTCAGACGTGGCGCAGCACGTCCTCGGCCAGGCGCCGCATGACGTCCTCGCCGCTGAACGAGAACAGCACTTGGGAGACGCCCCACTCGCGCTGGCGGCGGCGTAGCTCGGCGACGCACTGCTCGGGCGTGCCGATCAGCGCCATCGGCGAGTGCAGCATGCCCTCGGCGGTGGTGTTGAACATCGGCGCCATGCCTTCGGCCATCATGCGAGTGGCCTCGGGCGAGTCGGTGACCACGGTGGAAAACACCATGTTGCTGATTTGGATCGCGTTGCCGTCGCGGCCGTGGCGCGCGGCCTCTTGACGCAAGAAGGCCACCTTGGCGCGAAAGCTCTCGTCGGTCAGCTTGGCCACATTCTCGAGCTTGATGTAGCCGGGCTTGCCGGCGTCGGAGATGACGTTGACGATATCGGCATGCCGCGCTGCCACCCGCAGCAAGCCTTTACCGCCGCCACCGAGCATGATCGGCGGATGCGGCTTCTGCACCGGCTTGGGCGACAGCACGGCCTCGTCGAAACGGTAGAACTCGCCGCTGAAGCTGGTGCGTTCCTTCGTCCACAGCGAGCGCATGCAGGTCAACGATTCGTCCAACATCCGCAGCCGCGGGCCGATTTCCGGAAAGGCGATGCCGGTCATTTTGAATTCGCTCTCGGTCCAGCCCGTGCCTATGCCGGCGATCAGCCGCCCGCCGCTCAAGCGGTCGAGCGACATCAGGCTCTGCGCCGTGATCGCGGGATGACGGAAAAGATTGCACAAGACCAGGTGGCCCACCCGAACCTTCTTGGTGGCCTCTGCCATCAAGGCGACCTCGATCATCGGGTCGTACGAGAGATAGTCGGCGTTGACTTGGCGCTCGGGCCCCTCAGCCACGATGTGATCGGGAACAAGCAGTGCGTGAAAGCCGAGCCCCTCCGCGGCCTGAGCGACGTCGCGCAGCCGTGGCCACTCCAAGCTGGCCAGTTGTAGTCCGAACTCCATGACTTCTCCTCCGTTGCGTCTAAAGAAATCGCCGGCGGCCGAGCATAGCGGCCGGGCCGCCGCTTCAATTACAGCAGTCCGAGCTTACGCGCGAGCACGTCAGCCGCCAGGCCCAGCAGGAACAGGCTGCCGAATCGGCGGGTGTGCTGAAAGGCGAAAGCGGAGTACCACAGCGGCCAGATGTTCGGCGGGTATTCCGGCGGCGGCCCGGCCGGCCGAGGGTGGGCGTAAACGCGCACGGCGCGCCAGTACCACTGCAGCGCGAACAGCACCGCCAGCAGCAGCACCGAGAGGTAGCCGCTCCACACCAGCACCGCGACCAGCACGTACTCCAGCGTCAGCATCCCGATAGTGGCGTAACGCGCATTGCGTTCGCCCAACAGCACCGGCATGGTGCGGATGGCCTTGGCCGCATCGGCATCGAGCTTGTCGATGTGTTTACCGAACAGCACGGTGGTGGCCGCCAGCGCCACCGGCAGGCTCGCCAATATCACCAGCAGCGAGGTCTGCCCGCTGATGACGTAGTAGCCGCCGCCCACCATCAGCGGCCCCCAGACGATGATCACCGCCACCTCGCCCATGCCGATGTACTTAAGCGGCCAGGTGTAGAAGAGCACGAAGAAGGCGCCGAGCGCGAGCAGCGCCAGCGTGGCCTCGCCGCGCACCGCCACCAGCGCCGCCCCGGCACTCAACGCGATCAGACCGGTCACGGCCATGTAGCGCAGCGCCTGGGCGCGTGTCATCAAGCCGTGTTCGAGCGGCTGGGGGCCGTACTGGGCGCGGAAGTAGTTGTCCTTGTCGACCCCTTTGAGATGATCGGTGAAGTCGTTCACCAGGTTGTTAGTGGCGTGGGCGAAGAGCAGCCCGACCGTCACCAGCAGCCATAGCAGGGCATCGAAGTAGCCGTCGCGCGCCGCCAGCAAGCCTGCGATCATGGCCGAGATCAGCGTCATCACCAGCACGGCGGAGCGGGTGGCGATCAGCCAGCGCGAGATCACATCGAGGCCATCCCACTCTTGCTTGCTCACGCGCGGGATGACGTTCACCGCTCTGGCCCACATGGAAACGTTCATGATGGAATCCTTCGACGCTGGCAGCAGCGATGTCAATCCGCCGGCAACGCGGCCTCGCCGGCGATGGCGTAGAGCGCAATCAGCGGCGTCACCACCGCGCCGAGCGCCGCAGCAAAGATCGCCTTGAAGGCGACGAAGCCCCAGAAGCTCTGTTGTGTGACGCCGCCGGCAGTGAGCGCGGCGATCGTGGCCGGCGCCACACTGGCCACGGTCAAGGCCCCGAGCAGAAGTCCGCGCCGGAACGTGCCCCGCGGCAGCCAGCGCATTGCCGCCGGCAACGCCGCTAACGGCGGCACCGCCCCGGCGCGTACTTGCCGGCGCGCCAGCGGCGTCACAATCAGGCAGGTGAACAACGGCAGCAGCAAGGCCGTGCCGATGGTGTCGCCGGCAATGCTTTGCTGCCCCCACAGCGGTACCGCGGCCGCGCCGCGAAACATAAAGAAGGCGATCACCCCGTTGATCAGCAGGTTGACGACGATCGACCCGACCCCTTCTTCGAGCAGCAAGAAGCGCTTGTGTGCCGGCAACATGCCCGTGCTTATAAGCCAGTGCCGGTACAAATGGAAAGCCGGGGCCGGTGCTTGCTACGGCAAAGGCGCCGCCGGCGTACCGCCGGCATGGGTGAGGATTCGGGAGACGAGGTGATCGACCAAGTCCCTGCGCGCCGCCGGCGGGGTACGCCGGCCGCGTGCCGCGGCCAGCGGCAACTCCCCTAGCTCGGCAGCACTGCCGATCCGCCGCAGGCGGCCAGTGGCCTCCAGATGGGCGTCGAGCACTCCCGCTTTACCGCGAAAGATACTGATTGCCGGCACCCCCAGCAGCGCGGCCTCACGCGCCATCGTACCGCCGCCGGAAATCACCAGGTCGGAGTGCCAAATCAGATTGAGCCCGTCCACCGGACGCTCGGGTAGGCAGACGCGGGCATCACCGCGGCACATCGCTGCCACCGCCGCGCGCTGCTCGGCGTCGCGGGCGGTGATCACCAGTTGCGCTTGCGGTTGGCAAAGCAGGCTGCGCACAACCTCGAAGAAGAGCGCGTTGCCCTCGGCGCTGGCGTAGTGCGCATGAAACGAAGGCGGTCGAACGGTTACCACCAGGCGGTTCGGATCAAGCCCGAGGCTCGCATAGATGGCCGCGTCGGGCTGGAATTCAGCGAGATAAAGCTCCTCCTTGAAGCCGTCGTAAGGTGTTACCTTCCTGAGATCGGCGCCCGACGGCCGCAGGTGTTGTTCGAGCAGGACGCGCGGCACCAGCACCTCGCTCGCCCAGCGATGGACCAGCGCTTTCGAGGCGTGCTCGTAGTCATAGCCGGTCACGCAGGGAATCCGCAGCCCAGCCGCCGCCAGCAGGTGCGCGCGCACGCCGTGACTAACAGCCACCGCGAAGCCGCGGCCACGAGCCCAGCGCGCCAGCGCCAGTGCACGGCTCAGCACCGCCGCTGCCCGCGCCAGCCGCGACGAGTGCTGCACGGCACCGACAACGCTGAAGGGTTCACCCGCTGCCCGCTGCAGCGCTACGACTTCGCCGTAGTCACGCACCGTGACCAGCACCTCGGCCCCGCGCGCTCGCAGCGCCGGCAACAGCGGCCGAAAGAACCACGCTTGCGGCGCATTCTCGATATCGACCCACACCCGCACGCCCGCGCTTATATACGCCGCGGCGCGCGCGAGCCACACCAGGGGAGATCACGAGAACACGATGCTCCGAAAGCACGAGAAGGATCCGCTTCCGCTTTCGTGTTTTCGAGCTTTCGTGCTGTCGTGATTGAGCCTGTCACCGGCCGCGGCGGCTTCGCGCGGCACCTCAGGAAGCCGGCGCTTGTCATGGGCGTCCGGCACAGGTAATAGAGAGCTGCCCGCAACTAGCGGAGGAGAGGAGGAAGCTCGCCAATGGAGTACCCGACAACGCGCCGTGCCATCCCCTTGGGCGCTTTGGCGTTGCTGGCCGCATGCGGCCCGAGCGCCGAGGACGTTACCGAGCTGCGCAGCCAGCAAAAGCAGATCCTGGCCAAGCTCAACGACCTCGAGAAGAAGCTCGACGCCCGCCCGGTGGCCCCACAAGCGGCTGCCCGCCCGCAGATCGATCCCAACAAGATCTATGACATACCCATCGGCGCCTCGCCGGTGAAAGGAGCCAAGGAGGGCCGGGTCATCATCACCGAGTTCTCCGACTTTCAGTGACCATTCTGCGCCCAGTCCGCCAGTTTGGTGGACCAAATGCTGAAGGAATACCCGAACGACACACGCTTCGTGTACAAGCAGTACCCGTTGCCGATGCACCCGTTCGCGATGGATGCGGCCAAGGCCTCGCTGGCCGCCGGCAAGCAAGGCAAGTTCTGGGAGATGCATGACGAGCTGTTCGCCAACAGCCGCGCCTTGCAGCCGGACAAGATCAGGGAATACGCGCAGAAGGTCGGCCTCGATGTCGCCAAGTTCGAAGCCGACATGAAGTCGCCCGAGATTCAGCAACAGATTCAGGACGAGATGAAGCTTGCCACCGACGTGCAGGTAACCGGCACGCCCACCATCTTCGTCAACGGCAAACGCCTAGGCAGCCGTTCGCCCGAGGGCTTCCGGGCGATGATCGACGAGATCATCAAGGGCAAGAAGGGCTAAGCTACCTTGTTCGCTGGGGGGAGCACAACCGTGCGCCCCCCAGCGCCCGACTTGTTCCCCGCCAACGCCCCCGGCCTTTTCGGCTCACGTCCGGTAGGCGGAATTGAAGCGCACGTAGTCCGGTGTCAGGTCAGAGCACATGCGGTGAGCGACGGCATGGCCGGCGTGCAGATCGAGCATCAAGGCGAATTCCGGCCGGGCCGTGATCTGGGCCGCGCGCCGTTCCACCTTGCCCGTCAGCTCGACGCCGCGGCGGACCACCTGGACGTCGCCGAGGAAGATGTCGAGGCGCGCCGGGTCGAACACGGCGCCGCTGTAACCGGCGGCGCAGACGATGCGGCCGGTGTAAGGATCACCGCCGAAGAACGCCGTCTTGCACAGCGGCGAGCGGGCGATGGTATCGGCAACCCGTTGTGCGTCGGCGCGGCTGCGAGCACCACGAACGGTGATATCAATCACCTTGGTGGCACCCTCGCCGTCCTGCACCAGCATGCGGGCGAGCGCCCGCATGACGCGCCCGACCGCGCCGGCGAACTCGGCGAAGCCGGCCGCGGCCGGCGTCAGTGTGCGGTTTCCGGCCACGCCGTTGGCGAGCAGTAGCAGGGTATCGTTGGTGCTGGTGTCGCCATCGACGACCGCGGCGTTGAACGACTGCGGCAGGCCGAGCGCCAGCGCCCGCCTCAAAGCCGCCCGCGACACCCGGGCATCGGTGACGATGTAGCTCAGCATGGTGGCGTGCAGCGCCATACGCGGCGCGATCATGCCGGCGCCCTTGGCCATGCCAGCGATGGTGACCTCGCGGCCGTCGAGCACGACCCCTTCGACGGCGAATTTCGCAAAGGCGTCGGTGGTCATGATGCCTTCTAGGGCCCGATGAAAGCCGCCCGCACTGGCGTCACGGCAGGCCGCGATGACACCGCGGCGGACCTTTTCGAGCGGCAGCGGAATTCCAATCCGCCCGGTCGAGGAGGGCACGACGAGCTGCTCGCGGATGCCGAGTTGCTGCGCCACCACCCGGCACATAGTGCGGGCTGCGCGCAAGCCCTCGCGCCCGGTGTAAGCGTTAGCATTGCCGCTGTTCACCACCACCGCTTGCAGCCGGCCGCCGCGCAAGCGCTCGCGCCCGAGCTGCACCGGCGCCGCTTGCACGCGGTTGGTCGTAAACGCGCCGGCAGCGGTCGCCGGCACTTCGGAGATGATCAAGCCGATGTCGCGTTTTCGCGTCGTCTTCAGCCCGCACGCCGCGCCCCCGAAACGAAACCCCGGCACCGCGATCGGTACCTGTTGCACCTGCACCTTCATGCGCCGAGTTGGTATCGAAGCGCCGGCGGCGGCGCAAGCTCACGCGGCCGCATGCTGCCGGTGCAACAGGAAGTAGACCAGCGGCACCACTACCAGTGAGAAAGCGGTCGAGGCGAAGATGCCGAAGATGAAGCTCCAGGCCAAGCCGGAAAAGATCGGGTCAAGGGTGATCACGACGGAGCCGGACATGGCGGCGCCGGCGGTCAGCACTATCGGGCGCAGCCGGGTGGCGCCGGCCTCGATCACCGCCTCGGCCAGCGACCGGCCGTCGCCGCGACTGCGAATGTGCTCGATGAAATCGATCAAGATGATCGAGTTGCGCACCACGATGCCGGCCAGCGCGATCATGCCGATCATGCCGGTGGCGGTGAAAAACACCGGCGTGGCGTAGGCGCCGACCGGTTCGGTGAACAGCAGATTGAGCACCCAGAAACCCGGCATGATGCCGATGACGGTGAGCGGGATGGCGATCATGATTACCACCGGAATCAGCAGCGACTGCGTTTGCGCGACCAGCAACACGTAGATCATCAGCAGCGCCGCACCAAAGGCGAGACCGAGATCACGGAAGACATCGACCGTGATCTTCCACTCGCCTTCACCGGCCAGGTCCAGGCTGTACCCCGCCGGCAGCGGGTGCTGGCTCTGCCAGCGCTGGAGATCGAAGACCGCCTCGACCGGACTGCGCCCGGCCATCTCGGCGATGACGAAAGCCACCGGGCGCAAGTTCTTGTGATAGATGGTGCGCTCGCCGCTTTCCTCGGCAACACTACCGATCTCACCGAGCGCCACCAGCGCGCCGGCACTCGATTGCACCTGCAGCGCCAGCAGATCGGCGGCGGCGCTACGCTGGGCGCGCGGCACGCGCAGCGCCAGCGCCAGCGGCAGCCGCTCTTCGGGTACGTGCACTCGACCCACCGGGCTGCCGGCCAAGGCGATCTGCAATGTCCGGGCCGCGGTCTCGACGCTGACGCCGGTGAGCGCCGCTTTGTCACGATCGAGGCGGTAGTGCATCTTGCTGTGCTCGGCCTCGGCGTAGTCATCGACATCAACCACGCCGTCGATCTGCTCGAGCGCATGGCGTACCCGTTTGGAGACGGCGACCAGATCGTCATTGCTGGCGCTGAGCGGCCCATAGACTTCGGCCACCACCGTGGCCAACACCGGCGGCCCGGGCGGGGCCTCGACGATCTTGACGTTGGCGCCGTAGCTGCGGCCGATGCGCTCGACCTCCGGGCGCAGGCGCAAGGCGATTTCGTGCGACTGCTGCGTGCGCGCCTCCTTGGGCAGCAGGTTGATGCGCATGTCGGCAACGTGGCCGCCGCGGCGCAAGTAGTAGTGGCGCACCATGCCGTTGAAATCCATCGGCGAGGCCAGCCCGACGTAGCTCTCGTAGTCGGTGACCTCGGCAACCGTCGCCAAGTAAGCGCCGAGGGCGCGGGTTACGGCATCGGTGTCTTCCAGTGCCGTGCCGCGCGGCATGTCGATCACCAGCGCCAGCTCGTTCTTGTTGTCGAACGGCAGCATCTTCAGCGGCACCGCGCGCGTCACCGCCAGCAAGGCCGAGCCGGCAAAGGCCAGCACTACCGCCAGCAAAAACAGCGCGGCCCGGCGCGGGCGGGCAAGCAGCGGCGCCAGCACGGCACGATACCAGCGATAAGCCGCCGACTGCGTAATCGCGAACGGCGCCGCGCCGCCCTTGCCGTATTCGCCCTTGAGCAGGTGGTAGCTCGCCCACGGCGTCACCGTGAACGCCACCACCAGTGACGTCAGCATCGCCACCGGCACGTTGAAGGCCATCGGCGCCATGTACGGACCCATCATGCCGGTGATGAAGAACATCGGCAGGAAGGAGACGATGACGGTGAAGGTGGCCAGAATCGTCGGCGGCCGCACCTCATCGACGGCCGTGAGCGTGGCCTCCAGCGGCGGCTCCTGGCGCAGCTTGAAGTGGCGGAAGATGTTCTCGACGTCGACGATGGGGTCGTCGACCAGCAGGCCGAGCGACAAGATCAAGGCGAAGAGCGTGACCCGGTTGATGGTGTAGCCGAAGATCAGGTCGAGCAGGAGGGTGATCGCCAGCGTCATCGGCACCGCCAAGGCGACGATGAACGCCTCCTTCGGCCCCAGCGCCAGCGCCAGCAGCACGATGATGGTCGCAATCGCGATCAGTAGATGCTTGACCAGCTCGTTGACCTTGTGGTTGGCGGTCTCGCCGTAATCGCGTGTGATATGCACCGCAACGTCGTCGGGAATAACGCTGCCGCGCAGCGCCTCGACTTCGCGGATGACTTCCTCCGCCACGCGCACGGCGTTGGTGCCCTTGCGCTTGGCGACGGCGATGGTCACGGCCGGGCGCTCCTCGCCCGGGCGCGGCGCGCTCGAGTCGTGCAGCTGAGCGGGGGCGAGTTCGCCGTGCGGCTGGCCCACAACCCGCGCTTGGGCCGCGGCCGGGCCGAAGCCAATGCGGCTGTAACTCTGCACCTCCTCGGGGCCGTCGATCACTCGGGCGACGTCGCGCACGTACACCGGGTGCCCGGCGGGCGCCGCCAGCACGCTGTTGGCCACTTCGTCGGCGGAGCCGAAGAACGGCCCGGCTTCCAACAGCACCTCGCGCCCGCCGCGCTCGAAGCTGCCGGCCTGGACGTTGAGGTTGGCGGCGCCGAGCGCGCGCACGACTTCGAGCAGTGACAGACCGCGCGCCGCCAGCTTCACCGGATCGGCGTAGACCGTCACCTGGCGCCGCTGGCCGCCGACCACCCAGCTGCGCCCGGTGTTGGGGACACGGGTGAGTTTGTCGAGCACCTCGTCAGCGACGCGCCGCAGGTCGCCGCCGCCGGACCCGGCCGCAGATAGGGTGAACAAGACGATCGCTACATCGTCGATCTCGACCGGCTTGACGATCCAGCTCGTCACCCCCGGCGGCACCGCGTCTTGATTCGACATCACCTTGTTCCACACCTTCACCAGGCTCCGTTCGCGGTCCTCGCCGACGTAGAAGCGCACCGTCGCCACCGCCTCGCCCGGGCGCGACATCGAGTAGACGTACTCGACGCCGTCGATCTCCCACAGCTTTTGCTCCAGCGGGGTGGCCACCAGCTTTTCCGTCTCTTGCGCCGAGGCCCCGGGAAACTGCACGAACACGTCGGCGAACGGCACGACGATCTGCGGCTCCTCCTCGCGCGCTGTCACCAGCAGCGCCAAGGCGCCGGCCAGCAGTGAGGCGATGAGAAAGAGGATCGACAGCTTCGAGGTGATGAAGACTTCGACGACTTGGGCGGTGAGGCCGCGTGTGGGCCGAGGCGGCGCAGTCATGGCGCGGGGGGCGGGCGCATCTGGGCCAAGCGGCGGAGCCGGCGCACTAGGGTTGGGCCTCGACCACTACCTGCTCACCCGCGCGCAGGCCCGACAGCACCTCGATGAGGTCGCCGAAGGTCTTGCCGGTGCGGACGTGGCGCACGTGGGCGCTGCCGGCGCTGACCACGCGCACGCTTTCGAGCTGGCCGGTGCGGGTGACGGCTGCGGCCGGAATCAACAGCGCCGTGTGCTTGGCGCAGGGAATGCGCAGGCTGCCGTAAGTGCCCGGCCGCAGACCGGCGCCGGGCGGCAGGCCGGCGCGGATCAAGAAAGTGCGGCTGGCGGGGTCGGCCATCGGGGCGATCTCCTCGACTTGCACGACCAGCTCGCGCTCGGGGGCATCGAGGTGCGCAACCAGCTCGCGGCCGAGGCTCAAACCGCCAGCGCATTGCTCCGAGACCCGCGCTTCCAGCCGCAGCGATGCCGGATCATGGATGACGACCAGTGCTCGCCCGGGCGTGGCGGTGTCACCGGGGTCGACCAAGCGCTCGGCAACCACGCCGTCGAACGGGGCGCGCACGGTGGTCTCGCCGAGCAAGACGTCGGCCTCGGCCAGAGCGTCACGCGCCTGCGCCGCCAGGGCGCGGGCGCCTTTGGTGCGGGCATCGACCGCGTCGAGATCCTGCTGCGTGGCGACTAGCTGCTTGAACAACGCGCGCAGGCGGCGTTGATCGGCTTCTGCGTGCGTCGCCTGGGCCTCGGCCGCCGCCAGCGCCGCCCGCGCCTGCTGCAGGCGCGCTTGCACGTCACGATCATCCAGCGCGGCCATTACCTCGCCGGCTTTGACCGCTGCCCCCGCGACCACGTGAACCGCCAGCACGCGTGCCATGACTTTGCTGGCAACGTTGGCGACGCTGCGCGAGCCGACGGTGCCGGGCCAGTCGATGAGATCGTCGACTTCGCGCACCTCGACGGTGACGCTGCGGCCCGCTTCCCCAGGCTCGGCTCCCAGCGGTACAACACCGGGAGTTACCTTCGCTCGGCCGAAGGTGCCCTGCAAGTACAACAGCAGCAACACCAGCGCGGCGATGGCAGCGAGGGCAATCAGAGCTTTGCCACTGATGCGCGGGCGGTCTGGGCTCACGGCTGGAACTCGGCGCGGCGCACGCGCTCACGTGGTACCGAGCTTGCGCAAAACGGTTTCGGCCGGGCAAATCCCGGTAAACGACGACTGGATCAGGTTCAGCGCCACGAAGGCGGCCAGCAGCAGCCACACCTGCGAGAGCGTGACGCCGAGCAGCAGGCTGATACCCACCAGGCTGCCGGCCAACAGTCGAACGGCTCGTTCCGTTGCCATGGCGATCATCCCCCTTTCGCGACCTGCGATCACTCCTGCCGCAAACCGCGAGAAATTTCCAGAGGGTCTGGTAATCATCGCGCCCTACGCGTTTGCCGGCGCGCGCGGCGCCGCAACGTACTCGGCGTCAAACCGGTAGCTGACGGCGCGGTCGCCTCCACTCGCGGTATCGAGTTCGGCCACCTCGCTGGCCAGGCCAACGCCGCTCAGGCCGCCTTCCGGATTAGCTGCCAGCGCCTCACAGTCTGCCGGCATTCCGCTGGCGCTGGCAGGGCAAGACACGCCACCGCAGTCTTGGCCTGGGCCGATAACGACACCTGAAGTGTTGTCGGCATCGAGGATCGACGCGGTGGCGCTGCCGGTGGTGGTGAGCAAGTGAGTAGCCTCGCCGTGTACCACGGGCGGGTCGTCGGCGTTGCAGGGAACGCCGTCGGGACCCTTGGCGGCGACGCACTCGCCGCCGCCGGTGCAGGCGCTTGCCGTCAATGTGCACACGGTGCCGGGGTTGCCACCGCCGCTGCAGACCTTGGTGACAACTTCGACGGCACAGCTACCGCCGTCGGCGATCTGGCCGATGCGCTGGCCGCGCTCCAGCAGGATCGAGCCCGGCGGACCTTGACCGGACTGCACCAATACCGGCGGGCCGTTGCACACGCCGGGGTGAGCCGGGTTGGTGTCGAGCGTGCCGCCGGCAGCCCGGCAGTCCGCTTCGCTGAAGCCGTCTTCGCCGACGACGCCGATGTTGTGATCGACGACCAGGTCGATATTCACTCCCACCAAGCCGGCGGAGCCGCAGCCGATCTGCCCGGCAGCCGCGAGATTGGAGCTAGCTCCGGCCAGGACCGCGCCGCGCAGGCAGATACAGACCAGGCCACTCACCGGCAGAGGATCGAACTCGACATCATCAAGCCGCACCGCCACCGGTATCGCGCCCTTGTCGGCGGCGCGGGCTTTGCCCGTGCGCCAGGTCTCACGGCCGCTGACGGGGCCGAGCACGATGTTGAAGGCAGGGGTGTCGAGCGTGAGGTTGGTGGTCAAGTCGAAGTTGAATGGGCGTGCGGTCTCCGGCGTACAGTTCACCGCACAGCCGTCACCGCCGGTGTTGTTGCCGTCATCACACTCCTCGTCACCTTCGCGCAGGCTGTTGCCGCACAACGGTACGGGCGTGGCCGTGGCCGTGACGGTTGCGGTCGGCGTTGAGGTAGGAGGCGGCGGTGTCGGAGAAAGGTTGGCAGTCGGCGACGGCGGCGGGGTCGGCGTTGGCGGCGCCCCGTCGTTGCCATCACAGCCGCTAAGAACCAGCGCCAGCGCCACAGCCAGCAACTGCGGCAAGACCCGTGACTTCATCAAAGGCCTCCTGCGCGTAATGTCACCGCGATGTCACATTGTCGGCCCGGCCCAGTGCCGCAGTCAAGCAGCAAGTTTGCGTGCGGATCAACTACCTGCGGCAGGCCGGCCGGGCGGGTTGAGGGCAGCTCGTCTCCAGCTTCCCTCCTGCCGGTTCTCGGAAATCCTGCAACGCAAGGCGGCTTGCGGTTAGCCCGTAGGGCAGACTGCGCCTGCCACATCCCGGGTCGAAGAGGGACGGCAGGCGCAGCCTGCCCTACTGCTGCTGGAGGTGAGCTTGCTCGCTTCTCGGCGGCAGTTGCGCGCGCGCACAAAGGCGCTATAGAGGACCGGCGACTGAGTGACCACGCAGGCGTGAGGAGAAACTAAGAGGATGCGAGCCTGGACCGTGCGCGACAGCCTGGAGCTGTACAACGTTACCGCTTGGGGTGCCGGCTTCTTCTCCGTGAACGACACCGGGCACGTGGAGGTGCGGCCGCGCGGTAACGGCGGGCCGGGAGTCGATCTCCTCGATCTGGTGCAGGACCTGCAGCAGCGCGGCTTGCGGCCGCCCATCCTGGTGCGCTTCTCCGATATCCTGGCGGCGCGCGTGCAGGGCCTGTGCGGAGCCTTCGGCCGGGCCATCAGCGAGTATGGCTACAAGGGGCAGTTTCGCGGCGTTTATCCCATCAAGGTCAACCAGCAGCGCCACGTAGTCGAGGAGGTGGTGCAGTACGGGGCGGCTGAAGGCGTCGGCCTGGAAGCCGGCAGCAAGCCGGAGTTGCTGATTGCGCTCGCCGTGCTCGATACGCCGGGAGCGTTAATCATCTGCAACGGCTACAAGGACCGCGCCTACATCGAGACCGCGCTGCTGGCGCAGCGGCTCGGCCGCACGCCGATCATCGTCGTCGACCGCTTTCGCGAGGTCGAACTGATCATCAAGATCGCCGGCGACCTCGGCATTCGCCCGCACATCGGTGTGCGCGCGCGCTTGACCACCAAGGGGGCGGGCAAGTGGATCGAATCGACCGGCGACCGCTCGAAGTTCGGCCTCACCGCCGTGGAAATGGTCGAGGCCGTCGAGCGCCTGCGCGCGGCCGGCATGCTCGACTGCTTGGAGCTGCTGCACTTCCATATCGGCTCGCAGATCACGGCGATTCGGGCGCACAAGGATGCCCTGAGCGAAGCCAGCCGGCTGTTCGCCGGCTTGCATGAGATGGGCGCGCGCCCGCGCTACATCGACGTCGGCGGCGGCCTGGGCGTGGACTACGACGGCTCGCAGACCAACTTCCACTCCTCGATGAACTATTCGGTGCAGGAGTACGCCAACGACGTCGTCGCCTCGATTCAGGAGGCTTGTGACGGCAAGCAGATTCCCCACCCCGACATCGTCACCGAAGCCGGCCGGGCCATGGTCGCCCACCACTCGGTGTTGATCTTCGACGTCCTCGGGGTCAACGAAATCCTCTCCGGCAAGCCGCCCGAGCCGGTGGCCGAAGGCGATCACAAGGTGATCAAGGACCTGGCCGAGACTTGGACCACGATTTCGCAGAAGAACGTGCTCGAGGCCTATCACGACATTCTCCAGCTACGCGAGGAAGCTTCGACCTTGTTCTCGCTCGGCTATCTCGACCTGCGCGGGCGGGCGCGCGCCGAGCGCTTGTTCTGGGATTGCTGCGAGAAGATCCTGCGCATCGTGCGCGAGATGCCCTATGTGCCCGATGATCTCGAGCCGCTCGAACGCGGCCTAGCCGACACCTACTACGGCAACTTCTCCGTCTTCCAGTCGGCGCCCGACCACTGGGCGGTCAAGCAGCTGTTCCCGGTCATGCCGATTCATCGCCTGGAAGAGAAGCCCAACCGGCGCGGCGTCTTCGCCGACCTCACCTGCGACAGCGACGGCAAGATCGACAAGTTCATCGATCAACGCGACGTCAAGGACGTGCTCGAACTGCACGCCTGGAACGGGCAGCCGTACTACATCGGCGTGTTCCTGGTCGGCGCCTATCAGGAAATTCTCGGCGACCTTCACAATCTGTTCGGCGATACCGACGCGGTGCATGTCCGGCTCGGCGCCGACGGGCGCTACGCGGTCGAGCACGTCGTCGAGGGCGACGAGGTGACCGAGGTGTTGCAGTACGTGCAGTACGACAAGGGAACGTTGATCGAGAAGGTGCGCCGCACGATCGAGGACGCCATGCGTGCGGGTCAGATCACGCTCGAAGACTCCGCCCGCCTGCGCCGCCACTACGAGCAGGGGCTGACCGAATACACCTACCTGGCGCGCGACGAGTAGCGGGCGCGGCGTCCCGATCCGCCGCGCTGATCGCTGATCCGTAGCCCCGTCTCGGTGCCCTCAGTGGCACGGAGATCGGCCGGCACAGCCGGCCCTACTTCTTTGGACCTTGGACCTTGGACTTTGGACTGCGTTCGAGGAGTAAAGGAGTAAAGGGGCCAAGCCACACCCGACTGGTCACTGGTCACTGACCACTCGTCACTGCTTCCGGGTCCTGGGCACACCGAAAACCGATGCTGCGGAAGCGGTCGTCGGGATGGTTGCCGATGCGGCACGCGGCGCGCAGGACGTCAGCATCGTCGTCGAACGAGCCGCCGCGAAGAGTCTTGGTGTCCTTGTCGTTGTCGTACCAGGAGTCCGTCCACTCCCACACGTTGCCCGCCATGTCCATGAGGCCGTACGGCGACGCGCCCGCCCGGCAGCTCCCGACGGGAGCCGGCTGACCACTCGGGTTACCGAAGACCGCGCGCGACGGATCAGGGTCGTCCTCGCCCCATGGGTAGCGCCGTCCATCGGTTCCCCGTGCCCCTTTCTCCCACTCCCACTCCGTCGGCAGACGCAGGCCCGCCCACTGGCAGTACGCTTGCGCGTCGTGCCAGTTCACGCCGACCACGGGTTGCTGCGGCTGGTTGAAGCGCTCATCGTCCCAGGACGCGGGCTTCTTCGCATGCGGCTTGGCGTTCAAGAACTGCGCGTACTGAGCGTTCGTCACCAGATAGCGCGCCAAGTAGAAGGGCGCGTCGATGCTCCGCTCGGTTGGCGAACCTCCTGCCAGGAACGGTCCGGCGGGTATGAAAACCAAGTCTGTTCCGTCCGTCGGGTTGGTGCGCTGCAACGGCAGCCCCGTGACCTGATCGACTGGAGCGCCGGAAACCTCTCGGGCGACACCTTCCGCCGACAGGATGCCAGCAATGAGAGGTCTCAACGAAGGGTCGCGGCGGGCGATTTCCTCCAAGCGATCCGCGACTGCCTCGATCGTGTGTCTCGGCATCGCACGCAACGCCAGCAAGGCCGCGTAGCGGTGCGCCGCCACGTCAACGCCTCGCAGACGGGCCGTGAATCGTCGCCATCCCGTCAACGGACGAGCCGCCTCAACGAACGGCTCAGCGGAAAGCCCTTGTGCATCCCGGATGCACTCGGCAGTAAAGGACTCGTGCCCGCGCAGCTTGCCGGCTGCGGCGACCGCCCGCATGAGATCGGAGAAGAAGCTGGGATTGTGCAGGCCGGCGAACAGGCGGGTCACCTCGCGCCACCAGCTCTCATCGTAGTGGTCTATCAGAACCTCGAAGCGGCGCTGATTGCGAATTTCCTCCGCCGCCAAGTACTCCTGGAAGCTCAGATGGAGGAAGCCGTACTCATCGGTGCCGTAGCCGGTGAGCAGGCCGCTGCGGTCACGCACGCTATCCAGAAACGCTTGCGTATCGATCTCGCGGTGTAGGCGCGTGGCACACTCGCTCAGCACCGGCCGGATCTCGTCTTCACGTGCCGATCGGCGGTCGCACTCGCCGTGCATCCACAGCGCCAGCGGTTGCAAGAACTCTCGCGCTTCCTTGGCCCGGAGCCCAGTGTCGAGTCGCCTGGCCTTGTCCCAGTGCTCCAGCAGCATGTCGACGCACTTCTCGTACAACTCGACGCGCTTGTCCGGCAGATCCCCGCCTTGATAGCGCACCAGCGCGATGAGCTGCAGAAGCATGGGGTTGACCGCCAGCCGCCGCAACGCCTCGTAGTCCCAGATGCGCTCCGCAAGTGTGCTGGCCTCACGCTCGGCTTGCTCCAAAACGGCCGCGGACCCGTCTTTCAGAAAGGAATAGACGACGCGGTACCAGCGTCGCAGGAAGTCATCCACCTCTTGCCTCCGCAACGGCGCAACGTCTAGCTGGAGATGCGGTGCCTGCAACGGGGCAGCGCGATACCCGGCGAAGCGCGAGGTGACCACGATGCGATTGTCCGGATAGCGCTCGGCGAGCCGCTCGATCCACCGCGACACCTCGATCCGCTGATCGCGGTTGGCAACCTCGTCCAGGCCGTCGCACAGGAGCAAACAGCGGCCGTCGGTCAGCGCGGGTGCAAAGAAACGCGGCGGGAAGTCCTTGATCGCGGGATCGCTCGCCGCCTGCAGCGCTGGGGCAAAGTCGTCGTCGACCCGCACGTTGCGCAACGGCACGAAGACCGGCAAGGTGTCGGCACCGAGACCCAGCTCGCCCTGCCGGCCACCGGCGCAGAGGAGAGCGAGATGCTTGAGCAGCGTCGTCTTCCCCGATCCCGGATGACCGAGCACCGCGACCAGGTGCAGGTCGCGTTCGAGAGCGAACTGCCAGGCAGACGAAAAATCACGCGCCTCGCCGCTTGCTTCCGTCAGCGCGGCCCGCTCGGTGGCGCGATCGAGCATCGCGATGGTGGTACGAATCGGCACCAAGACCTTGTCGAGATCGATCGGCATGGTCAGCGCGGTTGGGAATCCGGCCAGTGAGAGATGGCGGTGTTTGTCGACCAGCTTCAGGTACTCGGCGCGCAAGTCCGCCCGCTCGCCGCCGAACGGCGCCGCCACCGTCGCGCCGAAGCGTTGCGCGCACCATTGCACGAGCAGCTCGCGCAACGTGCGCTCGAACGCTCCGACCTCCTCGTACGTCGTGACGAACCAGGCCGGCTCGCGATCGGGCGCCTCATACCGGGCGCGGAAGTTGGTGACCTTCTTCCACTGCTCCAGCCCGTCCGGAGTCCGCAGCGGCTTCGGATCCGGCCGTGCGTTGGAGAAGAACATCCAGATCGTGGGACGATCCCCAGTCTCCTTGCGGGTCGCTTCGGCGACGTTGAACTCTTCCTCGGTGCCCGACTCGGCCACGCTGGTCGGCGTGCCGAATCGGGACCACAGGATGCCGACGAAGATGTCGCAATCCCGAACGTGTTGGTTGATGGCCGCCTGCGGGCGCACACCGTCCTTGAGCGCGTGGGTCTCCCAGCGGACCGCATCGAGTACGAACCCTTGCGACTCGCCCATACGCCGGCTCACCGCGAGGACGGCACTTTCGGCGATTGCTCTCTCGTTGGTCACGTCGCCAGGCGAGGCGATGAAGACGCGAATCTTTGTCACTTCGGAAGACATGAGGGCCTCACCACCCACCCGGCCGGGGGATTCGGCGTGGGCCTACTACCGCCGGCCGGGCTACCGCCGCTGTTTGGCCGTGCCCTTCCATCGGAGGCACGGCATCACCTCTGCCGTCGCGGCGGCACTGGCTGGGGCATAGCCGGGATAACGACCAAATCGAATGCGCGCCCGTCAGCCAGGCGCACGGCGCTGAAGTGGCGAACGTCGCGTGTCGCGAGGCGTCGAAGGTCAAGCTCGTCCGCAAGTGCAACAATGGTCGCGTCAACCAGCCCGAGCTGCAGGTCGGCATATGCGGCGTCGATGGCGATGGCACGGCTGAGCTGCGCGTCTGTCGGGGGGGCGTAGATGAACGCGCCGCGGCGGATGTCAGCAATCAGGCTGCGCATGGCCTGGCGTTCTGCGCGCAGGAAGTAGTCGATCTCCGCGAGCACGAGCCCCGGAATGTAGCGAGCGCGGGCCGCATCTATCGCCGCACGGAAAACCCGGTGATCGGGAGCAGACTCGACCAGGTAGTCGACGAGCGCTCCCGTATCGCAGATGACCGCCGGCTGGCTCAACGTTCAAGGTCCCGAAACAGCTCGCTCTCGTCGGCGCATTCTCGCAGGCGTCCCTTGATGACGCCAGCGGAGCGCGGCCGCGGATGCTCGCGGAACTGCTCCAGCGCCCGCCGCAGCTGTCGGCGGACGAACTGGGATCGGGAGATGCCCTGCTCGCGCGCCGCCCGATCGAGTAGCCGCGTGGTCTCGGCATCCAGGGTGATCGTCGTGACAGGCTTCGCTCGCGAGAGTGTCATGGTCGCACTATACCCTCGCACCCGAGGGAGTTGCAAAGCTGCCGTTCGCTCATCCGATGACCGGCGCCTTCCTGAACACTCGCCACCGTTTCCGAGCCGCCTCCCGTCCAACCTTCTGCGCCGGCCGCTTCTATGTTGTAACCGCGGTGCAAGACCCGAGACACGGCCGGTACAGCCGGCCCTACTTCTTTGGACCTTGGACTTTGGACTGCGGCCAAGGAGTAAAGGGGCCAAGCCACACCCGACTGGTCACTGGTCACTGGTCACTGACCACTCGTCACTGCTTCCGGGTCGATACCGCGAATTCCACGAGCCGCTTGCGAGCACCTCTAGCTCCGGCTGGTCAGCGCTTCGTAGCACCCGGCCTGCTTTAAGATGGGAGCGAGCGCCGACTTGTCCGCCACGGCGGCGTAGCGGGCGCGCAAGGCGGCCAGCGACTTGGCGTGGTATTTCTGCGTCTCCTGCGTGTACGGCTTGCCGGCTAGGGTCATCGAGAACTCCTTCTGCCCCGCCGCCAGAGCTTGCGCGTTGGCAATCGTCCACGGCAGGAAGATGGCACCGATCTCATCACGGAGCAGCGGCATCAGGGTCGGTGCCAGCGCCGCCCACGGCTCGAATTGGCCTTCGTTGCTGGGATCGAGCATGCGCCGGGCCCAAGCCAGAACGTTGGGCGCCTTCTGCTGCATGAGCGCGGCCGGCGTCGGGTCGGTGGAGCACTGGTAGAGTTGCGCGTACAGTCCGAAGTCACCGAAAGCGGGCCGGCCGCCGAAGAGATACGGGCGCCGCTCCAGGTGGGCGTCGAGAATGGCGAGCTGGCGCAAGAACGAGCCCTCAATCTGTTCTTTGGTTTCGGCACATGAGCCGACGAACTTCAGCCGCGGAATCATTCGCCCCTTGATCATTTCAACGGCGCCGATCAGCTCGTCTTCCGGCAACTCCGGCATCATGCTGCGGGCGAGGCGCTGCGCGGCCGACTGCTGATCGGGCTCATACCACCAGCGGTAATGGAACATCGGCTTGTTGCCCCACTCGTCGCCGTACTCCTCGATCAGCGCCGAGATGAACGCCGGCGCGGGGTCGGCGGGATGGATCGACGACTCGGGATGGAGCGCCTCGAAGTGCTCGATGATCGGAGTCGAGTCCTGCAGGCCCTGGCCCTCAGGCGTGACCACCAGCGGGATCAGCGGCAGCTTGGCGTAGCGGCGAAACTCCTCCTCGGTGGCGGGGTTGCGAATCAACCACTGGTGCGCGATGCGCTTGTAGCGGAAGTAGGAGCGGACCTTCACCGAGTAGGGCGACAGCTCGTTACCGAAGATGCGGTGGACGTTGGACATGATACGGCCTCCTTTCGCGCCGGCGTCTGACTCGGCGTAGCTGGTTTCGGCCGTGGAGTCGATGCCACGCTGGGGTTACAGCGCCGACGGCGGCGCAAGATCTTCGTTGACATAGCTTGCACCCTCTCGCTAAGGACAGTGGCGACATCGCCCCCGGGCGCCGCCCGACACAGGAGCCGCTATGAACTTCGACTTCTCCGATGACCAGAAACTGCTGCAGAAGACTGCCCGCGAGTATCTGAGCGAGCACGCGCCGCTGAGCCTGTGCCGGGCGGTGTTGGAGTCGGCGGCGCCGTACTCGGAGACGCTGTGGCAAGGGGTGGCGCAAATGGGCTGGCTGGGCACGGCGATTCCCGAGGAATACGGCGGTGCCGGCTTCGGGCGCTTGGAGCTGGCTGTGCTGGCTGAAGAGGTAGGGCGTGCCTTGGCGCCGATTCCGTTCTCGTCGAGCATCTACTTGGCGGCGGAAGCGTTGCTGCTGGCGGGGTCACCGGCACAGAAACAGACCTACCTTCCAAAACTCGCCAGCGGTGAGTGGGCCGCCACCTTCGCCCATGCCGAGCAACCGGGTGAGTGCGGTGCCGCGGCCATCACCACCAAGTTCGCCGGCGGCAAACTCACCGGCAGCAAGGTCCCAGTGCTCGACGGCGCGGCTGCCCGCTTCGCCGTGGTTACGGCCACCGGCAACACTGGCGTGGTGCTGGCGTTGGTTGACCTGACCGCGACCGGGGTCGAGCGCACCGCCGTTCGTTCGATCGATCCCAGCCGCTCCCTGGCCGGCATTCGCTTCAACGCCGCGCCCGCCGAGCTGCTCGGCGATGTCGGCGCGGGTTGGAGCACGGTGCAGGCGGTGCTCGACCGCGCGGCGGTGTTGATGGCGTTCGAGCAACTCGGTGGGGCCGAGCGCGCCTTCGAGATCACGCGCGAGTACTGCTTAAGCCGCTACGCCTTCGGCCGCCCGATCGCTTCGTTCCAGGCGCTCAAGCATCGGCTGGCTGACCTCTACGTCGAGATCGAGTTGGCGCGCTCGAATGCCTATTATGGCGCCTGGGCGCTGAGCAACGACCGCCCCGAGTTGGCGGTAGCCGCGTGCGGCGCGCGTGCCGCCGCCAGCGAAGCCTTCGAGCTGGCCAGCGCCGAGATGATCCAGTTGCACGGCGGCGTCGGCTACACCTGGGAGTTCGACTGCCACCTGTTCTATCGCCGCGCCAAGCTGCTCGGCGTCGCGCTCGGCAGCGCGCACCATTGGCGCGAACAACTCATGGAACGATTGGGGGCGTGATTTGGGAGGTCAACAACGGATTCAACGGCACGTGCATCACTGCCGGAATCAAGAATCCGTTCAATCCTTTAATCGGTTGTATTCTTTGTCCCGCATGAAGGAGTGACTGATGGATTTCAATGATACTTCGGAAGAAGCCGCTTTCAGGGCCGAGGCCCGGGCCTGGCTCGAGGCCAACGCCGAACGTCTGAAAGCCGGAGAGCGCGCCCCGGGCCTGGCCGAGGGACGGGCCGATCAGGAGTTGATTCAGCGCTCTCAGCAGTGGCAGGCAAAGAAGGCCGACGCCGGCTGGGCCTGCATCACCTGGCCGAAGGAGTACGGCGGCCGTGGCGCCAGCGCCATCCAGAGTGTGATCTGGAACCAGGAAGAGAGCCACTACAAGATTCCACCGAACATCTTCGGCATCGGTCAGGGCATGCTCGGGCCGACGATCATGGTGCACGGCAGTAGCGAACAGAAGCAACGCTATCTGCGGCCGATGCTGCGCGGGGACGAGATCTGGTGCCAGCTCTTCAGCGAGCCCGGTGCGGGCTCGGACTTGGGCGGCTTGCGCACCAGCGCGGTGCGCGAAGGTGACCAGTGGGTGATCAACGGCCAGAAGATCTGGACCACCGGTGCCCAATATTGCCGCTGGGGCATGATCCTGTGCCGCACCGATCCCGGCGCGGAGAAGCACAAGGGCATCACCTACTTCATCGTCGACATGAAGTCTCCCGGCATCGACATCCGACCGATCAAGCAGATCAACGGGCTGTCGGGTTTCAATGAGGTGTTCTTCACCGACGTGCGCGTATCTGACGACAATCGCGTCGGGGCGGTGAACGAGGGCTGGCGCGGGGCGCTGACCACGCTGATGAACGAGCGCCACTCGATCGGTGGTGGTGCCGGTGGGCCGGACTTCGGCGATCTGCTGCAGCTGGCGAAGGAAACCTTGTGGGAAGGCCGGCCGGCATTTGCCGACAGCGCCGTGCGCCAGCGGCTGGCGCGCTTCTACATTCGGCTCAAGGGACTGCAGTATACCGGCTATCGTACCCAGACCGCGCTGTCCCGCGGCGCAATCCCCGGGCCGGAGAGTTCTATCGGCAAGCTGGTCGGGGCCCCGCTGCGGCAAGAGATGGCGAGCTTCGCCGTCGACCTGCAAGGTGCCGCCGGTGTGGCGATGGATGGTGCCGCCAGTGCCGATGACGGCCTGTGGCAGTTGATGTACCTGGCCACGCCCGGGCTGCGCCTGGCGGGCGGCACGGACGAGATTCTGCGCAACATCATCGCCGAACGCGTCCTCGGCCTGCCCCCCGAGATCCGCGCCGACAAAGGTATGGCCTTCAAGGACGTGCCAACCGGTCCGAAGAACACCTGAACGCAGCGGCCGGCGGAAGTTGATTCGCGCCGTTGACATGGCCTTGCCAGGCTGCGGGTGACGCGCCCGCTCGGCCCACCGGTAGTCAGGGGCGCGGGTGTTCGCCTCGGCCTTGGCTCGATCCTCGTTGCGGTGTTGATCTTCTAGCGTATTTTGAGGTCGTGTAGGGCAGGTTCTCCATGGCGCGTTTTCTGACCAACCGGAATTTTCTCGCCACCCACGGCGAACGCTACCGCGCGCTATGCGCGCACGGCGGGTATGACGCCGAGCCGATTACGCTGCCCGACGACCCCACGGTGCGGCTCGACCCGGCGGAACTGACCGAGATCGAAATCGCCTGCTGCACGGATGACTTCGAGGCGGATCCGAGCTTTACCCGGCGCTTCCTGGGTAGCGCGTTGCGCGCGCCGAATCTGCGCTGGCTGCAACTCCCCAATGCCGGCATCGATCACCCGGTCTTCGGCCAGCTGCTGGCGCAAGGCGTCACGCTGACCACAGCTTCCGGTGTTACGGCCGAGCCCATCGCCCAGACTGCCATCGGCGGCTTGCTCGCGTTGGCCCGCGGCTTTCCACGCTGGGAGGAGGCGCGGCGCCGTCACCAGTGGCTGCCCCACCCTAGTGGTCAGCTGCCGCGTGATCTGCGCGGGCAGACTATGGTCATCGTCGGCGTCGGCGCCATCGGCAACCAGATCGGCCGACTGGCGCAAGCGCTCGGGCTGCACGTGATCGGAGTGCGCCACCGAGCACGTACGCTCGCCGATCATGTTGACGAAATGCATCCGCCCTCGGCCCTGGCCGCGCTGCTGCCGCGAGCCGACTGGCTGGTGCTGGCCTGCCCGCTGACGGATCGGACGCGCGGCTTGGTCGGTGCCGCTGCGCTGGCGCTTCTGCCCGTAGGTGCGTACCTCATCAACGTTGCCCGCGGGCAGATCATTGATGAAGCGGCGCTGGTGGCCGCCTTGCAAAGCGGCCGGCTGAGCGGTGCCTACCTCGACGTGTTCGCGGTCGAGCCCTTACCCGAGGACTCGCCGCTGTGGGAGCTGCCGCAGGTGATCATCTCGCCACACGACTCGGCCGCGGCCAGCGGCAACGCCGCGCGCATCGCCGAGCTGTTCTTGCGCAACTTGCGCCACTGGCTGCAGCACGAGCCGCTGGAGAACGCGGTGGCGGCGCCGGGCTGATTCGCCGCCGGCCGCGGGTGCGCGACAAATTTGTGGGTAACGTGGTTCGGTGTTATGGCCGTCATTCCCGCGAAAGCGGCCGTCATTCCCGCGAAAGCGGGAATCCAGTTTGGCGTTTGGCGCTATGGACAAGCCGTTCTGCGTTTACATCCTGGCCAGCAAACGGAACGGCACGCTGTACATTGGGGTGACCTCACAGCTGGCAACGCGGGTGTGGCAGCATAAGAGCAAGGTAGTGGAGGGTTTTTCGGCCA